>JAIOOZ010000093.1 GCA_021414185.1 Betaproteobacteria bacterium | reverse complement strand
GCTGTTCGAACGCCGTTACAAAAATCTGGAAGCGGGGCCGCCCGAATGGCAGCAGGTCCCGGGCGGCAGCGGCACGTTGTTCGGGTGGAACAAGGACAGCACTTTCGTGCGCCGACCGCCGTTTTTCGACGACATGCCGCGCGAACCTTTGCCGCTCAAGGGCATCACGGGCGCGCGCGTCCTCGCGATGTTCGGCGACATGCTCACCACCGACCACATCTCGCCGATCGGCACGATTTCGGACGGCACGCCGTCGGCAAAATACCTGCAATCGCTGGGCATCAAATCGCGCGACTTCGTATCGTACGCGGCGCGCCGGCTGAACCACGACGTGATGATCCGCGGCACGTTCGCCAACATCCGCATCAAAAATGAACTCGTGCCGGGCCGCGAAGGCAGCGTCACGCGGCACATGCCGTCGGGTGACACGCTGTCGATACATGAAGCGGCCGAGCGTTATGCCGCAGATAAAGTGCCGCTGGTCATCATCGGCGGCGGCGAATACGGCGCAGGCTCGTCGCGGGACTGGGCCGCCAAGGGCGCGCGCCTCTTGGGCGTGCGCGCGATCATCGCTGAAAGCTTCGAGCGCATACACCGCTCGAACCTGGTCGGCATGGGCGTGCTGCCTTTGCAGTTTACGGGTGGCGTGACCCGCAAGACGCTGCAGCTCGACGGCAGCGAAATATTCGACATGGACGATCTGGGCGCCGATTTGAGCCCGCGCCATGAACTCGGTTGCACCATCACGCGGGCAGACGGCTCGACCGCGCGCATCAAGCTGCTGGTGCGGCTGGATACGTTGCAGGAAATCGCTTACTACCGGCACGGCGGCACTTTCCAGTTTGTCATCCGCAGCAGGCTGGCCGCGTAACCCGCGGCGGCGCCACAAAATAATGGAGGAGCGTTCGATGAGAAGCCACGGTTACGGAATTACGCTGGCGCTGGGAGTGGTTGTGATGGCGCATGCGGCGCATGCGCAGACTTATCCCGCCAAGCCGATACGCGTGGTGGTGTCGACCGCCGCCGGCGGGAGCGCCGATATTATTGCCCGGCTGGTTGCGGGCAAAATGTCGGCGTCGATGGGGCAGCAAGTCGTGGTCGAGAACCGCTCGGGCTCGGGCGGCGTGGTCGGCACCGACGCCGTGGCGAAGGCCGCGCCCGATGGCTATGT
>JAIOOZ010000184.1 GCA_021414185.1 Betaproteobacteria bacterium | reverse complement strand
AAAAGTAACCAAAAGAGACCCGCCCCTGGTGAGCCGCGCCTGCGCGTTCCCTGTGTTACTCGACGAGTTCGGGGTCTGTGGAACTCGCTCGAAGAATGAGAAAACACATAAGGGTTGCGAGCTCAGACAGGTCCTCGACCAAACCACCGAACTCGCCTGTGTTACTCGGCGTCTCACAAGGGGTCCCCAAAAGCAGCAGCGTAGCGATGCATGCAATGGTGTGTTTGGTAGAAGTTGAGTTTCAAATCGCTTTTTTCAGTAATACTCATTCCTCGTCCCCAAGCGTCAATCCACGACGCCGTTTGCCCTTGGGTCCCCTGTGAGCCGCCGAGTAACACAGACGGACCAGGGAATTCGGCGAGGACTGTCTGAGCGCGCGGACCACCTGTGTGTTCACTCAAATTGCGCGCGAGTTCCACAGCCGCCTGGTTCGTCGAGTAACACAGGGAAGCCCCGCAAGGGGACGGCTCACCGGGGCGGCCTTTTCTTTGGCTACTCTTCTTTTGGCCGCGCAAAAGAAAGTAGCCAGCTGCCGGGCTGCCCCCGGCGGCTCTGAATTCCCGCAAGGCGGGAATGAAAGATGCAAGAACGAAGTAACCAGCCCCCGGTCTGCCACCGGGAGATTTAAAGGTGCCGCGGCAAAGACAGCACCGCCTCAAGCCCGCCCTCCGCCCGGTTGCGCAAAACAAGTTCGCCGCCGTGCGCGCGCGCGTTGTTGCGCGCGATAGTGAGGCCGAGTCCGCTGCCGCCGGTCGCGCGGTTGCGCGAGGCTTCGAGCCGGTAAAACGGCTCGAACACGCGCTCGAGTTCCGCCTCGGCGATTCCCGGCCCGGCATCGCGCACCGCGATAGTCAACTCCTGCGATGCATCGGCGATCACGATAGTCGCGCGCTGTCCGTACTTCACCGCGTTCTCGATCAGATTGGAAAGGCAGCGTTTCAACGTTTGCGCGTGCCCCAGGTACGACGACAGCGCGACGCCCTCGATGCGCACCTCGCCGCCGACTTCGCGCGCGTCTTCCTGCAGGCTTTCCAGCAGCGCCATGATGTCGACGGGCTGCGGCGGTCCGCTCTGATCGACGCCGCGCATGAAATCGAGCGCGGAACTCACCATCGCTTCCATTTCCTGCAGGTCTTTCACGAACTTGGCGCGCAGCTCGGCGTCTTCGAGCATCTCGGCGCGCAGGCGCAATCGCGTGATGGGCGATCGGCGGGCGGTTGATGTCCTCGCCGAGGCTTTGCGCGGCTGCGGCGAGGGTTTTCAGCGGCCGCGTCACCCAGCGCACGGCAAACAGCGTCACCGCGATGACGGCCGCGAGCAGCACGGCCAGGCTCAACAGCAGCCGATACGGCCAGTTCACCGTCTCGGCGGGCTGGCGCGAATCGAACGTGATCAAAGTACCGTCGTGCAGTTTCGCCTGCACCACGAACGCAACCCCCGGGAAGCGGCGCATGCCCTGTCCCGGCTCGGACGGTTCTCTTTCACCGCCGCCCTCCATCCGCCGCCTGCCGCGCCCCTCCATCCTTTCAGGACCCATGCCGAAGGAACTGCGGCGCGCGACGTCACTCGCCTGCACGACGAGTGCAAAATCCTCGCCCAGCGCGCGCTGTACGGCGGCGGCGAACTGCGCCGCCTGCTCTTCTTTTTCCGCATCTTCGGCCGCGGGCCCCAGCGGCGGCACGTCGAGCGAGATACGCAGCGGCGGCGAACTCAAAACGTTCACGATCGTCGCGCGCTCCGCGGGCTCTATGGAATCTATCAACTTGACGATGTCGCCGATGCGCTGCGCCGAGCGCATGCCGATCGAACGCGTAATGAACTCGCCGCGTTCGCGCCAGTGCACGGCGAAACTCAACAGTTGCGCGACGACGAGACCGCCGAGCAGCACCAGCACCATGCGCGCGAACAGCGACCTAGGCAGCAGGCTTTTCAATTGATCGCCTCGACCGTCGCCGCGAACACATAGCCCTCGCCGCGCACGGTCTTGATGATGACCGGCTCTTTCGCGTCGTCGCCGAGGCGGTGGCGCAGCCGGCTCACCTGTACGTCTATGCTGCGGTCGAACGGCGTCGCGTCGCGCGAGAGCATGAGGTCGATCAACTGGTCGCGGTTCAATACGCGGTTCGGGTGCGCCAGGAATATTCGCAGCAATTTGTACTCGGTGCCGCTCAGCACGACGATCACGCCGGCCGGCGATTGCAGGTTGCGCGTCGCGATGTCGAGCGTCCAGCCGGCAAACACGAGCTTGCGCGCGGCGTCGGGCTGCAGGTTTTCCGGTAGGGCGCGCGCGCGGCGCAGGATGCTTTTGATGCGTGCAAGCAGTTCGCGCGGATTGAACGGCTTGGCGAGGTAATCGTCGGCGCCCATTTCGAGGCCGACGATGCGGTCGGTCTCTTCGCCGCGCGCGGTCAGCATCAGAATGGGAATATCGGAGCGCGCGCGCAGGTTGCGGCACAGCGCGAGCCCGTCCTCGCCCGGCAGCATGAGATCGAGCACGATGACATCGGCGCGCGCCTCCTCGAACGCCGCCCACATGGCCTTGCCGTCGCCCACCGCCGTGACGCGATAGCCGTTCTTCTGCAGGTAGTCGCGCAGCAGGCTGCGGATTTCAAGGTCGTCGTCGACGACCAGCACGTGATCCTGGGAATTCATGAGTGTCTGTATAGCGCGCCAAGCCGTCGGCGCAGGAGAAAAATTGTATCCCAGTGTAACAAGCCCGCCCGCCGACAGGGTGCGATACAAATCTGCCTCTGCGTGACACGCTGCGGTTACACCTTGGTGCTCAAATGAGTCCTGCCCGGAAAGCCGGTTTTCAGTGGCTCAAAGGTTCGCCGGCTCCGGAAAGACAAATTACTTAACCAATGGAGAAAAGCAAAATGAACAGCAACCGTAAAGTCATCGCAGGTCTGATCACCGCGGCAGCGCTTGCCGCGTCGGGTTCGTTCGTCTATGCGCAGGCGGAAAAAGGCCCCGGCCCGGGCGCTGAACGCAGCGGCATGCATCATGGCCCGCACGGCGGCGGTGAAGGCCGCGGCCATCACGGCCAATGGAGCAATCCGAAAGCCGCGGTCGAAGGCCATCTGGCCGCGCTCAAGATCGAGCTCAAGATCACCCCCGCCCAGGAAAATGCGTGGCAGACTTTCGCGACCAAATCGCGGCAGCAAGCGGACGTTCGCATTGCGCAACACGAGAAAATATCCGCGCGGAAGCCTGATGCCAACGTCGCGGCGCCGGATCGCCTGGCGCAACGCACCGAGCGCATGAAGCAGCACGTCGCCAGCATGGAAGCGCGCACCGCGGCGGTGAAGGACCTGTATGCCGTGCTCACGCCGGAACAGAAAGCCATCGCCGACAAGCAGTT
>JAIOOZ010000183.1 GCA_021414185.1 Betaproteobacteria bacterium | reverse complement strand
TATCGATGAGCCGGCGGACCTCGCGCTCGCGCTGTTCCACGCACAGAAACTGGGCCTGTGAAAATTCTCGTCATCGGCTGCGGCTCTATCGGCAGACGGCACGCCGCCAACGCGGCCGGCCTCGCCGAAGTCGCCGTGTTCGATGCGAATGCAGCGCTGGCGCAGAAGTGCGCGCAGGAGATCGGTGCGCGCTGTTTCGACAAACTCGCAGACGGCCTCGCGTGGCGCCCCGACGGCGCGGTGGTGGCGACACCTCATCACACGCATCTCGCCATCGCGCAGCAGGCGATCGATGCGGGGGCCGACGTGTTGATCGAAAAACCGCTCTCGCACTCCAGCACCGGCGTCGCGGCGTTTCTGGCTGCGGTCAAACGTTCCGGCAAACGCGTATACGTGGCGTGCAACATGCGGTTCCACCCGGGGCCATCCACCTTGCGCAAACACCTTGGCGGCATCGGCAAGCCGTTGTTCGCGCGCGCACACGTCGGCAACTACCTGCCGGCGATGCGTCCGGATGCCGACTACCGGCAGCTCTACGCCGCGAAACGGGACCAGGGTGGCGGCGTGGTGCTCGACGCCATACACGAAATCGACTACCTGACATGGCTGTTCGGCCCGGTGCGGTCGGTCAATTGCCGGGCCGACCGGATAAGCACTTTGGAAATCGATACCGAAGACTACGCCATGCTCTCGCTGCGCCACGGCGGCGGCATGACGTCCAGCGCCGAGCTCGATTACCTGCGCCGCTACAAAAGCCGCGGCTGCGAAATCGTCGGCACCGACGGCACGCTGCTGTGGCAAAGCGACGGCAAACAGCCCGAGCGTTGCCTGGTGCGTATATACCGCCAGGCTGCAGGCGCGTGGGAAACGCTGGTCGATATCGCGGACGTTGACGGCGGCCGTCCTTATGTCGAGCAGGTGCGTGAATTCATGGCCGCCCTGCAAGGCGGGGACGGCGGGCAATTACTTGCGGCGGAGCTCGCCGCGCAGGAACTGCGCGTGGCGCTGGCGGCGCTGCAATCGGCGGCCGATCGCTGCATGGAACTTACCGTTTCGGACAAGGATTAAATGATGAAACCCGATCGCTATCGCGAAAGCCGCAAACTGCTGGAGCGCGCTTTGCGCGTAATTCCACTGGGCTCGCAGACGTTCAGCAAGAGCCACCTGGTCTATCCGTCGGCAGGCGGCCCACTGTTTCTCACGCACGGCCGCGACGCGCATGTGTGGGACGTCGATGGCAACGAGTACGTGGATTTCGTCCTGGGTCTGCTGCCGGTCGTGCTTGGCTACGGCGACGCGGACGTGGACGCCGCCGCGATCGACCAGATACGCCGCGGGGTGACACTGAGCCTTGCGACTTCGCTCGAAGTGGAACTCGCGGAACTGCTGCGCGAAATCATTCCGTGCGCAGAAATGACTCGCTTCGGCAAAAACGGCTCGGACGCGACGAGCGGAGCGATACGCATCGCGCGCGCGCATACCGGACGCGAACGTGTAGCGGTATGCGGTTATCACGGCTGGCAGGACTGGTATATCGGCGCGACCACGCGCAACAAAGGCATCCCGCGCGCGGTGTGCGAGCTGACGCACAAATTTCCCTATAACGACCTAGAAGCATTGCGCAAATTGCTGGCCGCACATCGCGGTGAATTTGCCGCGGTCATGATGGAGGCGATGAATGTCGAAGAACCGGGGCCCGGTTATCTGCAGGGCGTGAAAGACCTCGCGCACGAGCATGGCGCGCTTTTCATACTGGACGAAATCATCACCGGCTTTCGCTTCCACATCGGCGGCGCACAGACTCTTTTCGGCGTGACGCCTGACCTCGCCACTTTCGGCAAGAGCATGGGCAACGGCTTCCCCATTTCCGCTGTCGTCGGCAAGGCCGAATACATGCACCAGATGGAGGAGATTTTTTTCTCCAGCACGTTCGGCGGCGAAACCGTCAGCCTTGCCGCGAGCATAGCCACCATCCGCAAAATGCAGCGCGAGCCGGTGCTGGCGACGCTCAACCGGCGCGGCCAGCAGATCATCGACTCCACACGCGAGCTGCTGGCCAAGCACGGCCTGACGGACTGCATGGGCATAGGCGGCAAACCGAGCTGGTCGTTGCTGCAGTTCCACGACGCTGGCGATGTCACGTCATGGGAAATAAAGTCTCTCTACCTGCAGGAACTGATCGCACGCGGCATCCTGTGCGCCGGATCTCACAACATGGCCTACGCCCATACCGACGACGATCTGAAACAGCTTGCGGCTGCGCAGGATGAAGCACTGGGTGCCGTGCGCAATGCGCTCAAAGCGGGAGATATCCGCAAGCAGCTCGCGGGCCCGCCGATTCAGCCGATTTTCCGGGTTCGTTGATGTCGGGAGTGGCGATACGCGTTGATGCTTCAACCGCGATCGGCAGCGGTCACGTCATGCGCTGCCTGTCGCTCGCCGCGGAACTGACGACCGCCGGCGCCGAGGTGCGCTTCATCTGCCGCGAACATGCGGGAAACCTGTGCGACACCATAGCCGATCAGGGAGGCTATGAAGTGCACCGGTTGCCCGCAGCGCAGCACACGCATGACGACGATTCAGGCAAAAAACTTGCACATGCCGCGTGGCTGGGAACCGATTGGGCAGACGATGCCGCGCAAACCGCTACCGCAATCGCCGCGCATGAGAAAAAACCTGACTGGCTGGTGGTCGACCACTATGCGCTCGATGCGCGCTGGGAAAGCGTGCTGCGATCGTCGGCGCATAACGTGATGGTGATCGACGACCTTGCCGACCGGCCGCATGCCTGCGACTTGCTGCTCGACCAGAATCTGCACCGCGAACTCGGCGCCCGCTATGACGGGCTCATCCCTTCCTCCTGTCAGCTCCTGTTAGGTCCGCGCTATGCGCTGCTGCGTCCAGAATTTCGCGCGGCGCGAACACAATTGCGGAATCGCGACGGCACGGTACAACGGATCCTGGTATTTTTCGGCGGCGTCGACGCCGGCAACGAAACCGCAAAGGCGCTGCGCGCGATTGCGGCGTCAGGCGCCAATGTCGTGGTCGATGTCATCCTGGGTCCTTCGAGCCCGCACGTGGAAAGCACTCGCGCACTGTGCGCCACGCTGCCGCGCGCGCGCCTGCACCACGCCCCGCGCAATATTGCACAACTCATGTCGAGTGCCGATCTCGCAATCGGCGCCACTGGTGCCACCACGTGGGAACGCTGCTGCCTCGGGCTGCCTGCGATCGTAATCTCCCTCGCGCAAAATCAGGAATCGATCGCGCATGCACTCGCGGACGGTAGCCTCGCGGTATACCTCGGCGCCAGCGCCGCCGTTACGCCGGACATGATTGCCGCGGCGCTGCTTGAATTAATGCGCGATCCGTCGCGCGTGGCGGCCATGAGCCGCGCCTGCGCGGAAATCACCGACGGCAACGGCGCCGCGCGCGTGGCGCGCATGTTCGACATCGTGCCTGTCGT
>JAIOOZ010000182.1 GCA_021414185.1 Betaproteobacteria bacterium | reverse complement strand
AGTAATGAAGCAAACGGCCGCCGCGGCACGCATTCCGGACACTTTTCAAGCGCCGGACTACGTGAACCACAAAAAACTCAAGGCCTGGGTGCGCGAGATCGCGCAACTCACCAAACCGGACGAAATTTACTGGTGCGACGGGTCTGAAGCGGAATACGACCGCCTGTGCGAAGAGATGGTGCGCAGCGGCACGCTGATCCGGCTGAACGAAGAAAAGCGTCCCAATTCGTTTCTCGCGCGCTCCGACCCCGATGACGTCGCGCGCATGGAAGACCGCACCTTCGTTTGCAGCAAGACGCAGCAGGAAGCCGGCCCCAACAACAACTGGATAGCGCCCGCCGAAATGAAAGCGACGCTGGACAAGCTGTTCGACGGCTGCATGCGCGGACGCACCATGTACGTGATTCCGTTCAGCATGGGGCCGCTTGGCTCGCATATCTCGCATATCGGCGTGGAACTGACGGATTCGCCTTATGTCGTGGCCAGCATGCGCATCATGACGCGCATGGGACGCGCCGTTCTCGACGTGCTGGGCAGCGACGGCTTTTTCGTTCCCTGCGTGCACTCGGTCGGCATGCCGCTGGCGACAGGGCAGAAAGACATTCCGTGGCCGAGCAACAAGGCCGAAAAATGGATCGTGCACTTCCCGGAAGAAAAATCGATCTGGTCGTTCGGCAGCGGTTACGGCGGCAATGCGCTGCTCGGAAAAAAATGTTTCGCCTTGCGCATCGCGTCTATCATGGCGCGCGAGCAGGGCTGGTTGGCCGAGCACATGCTAATACTCGGCATCCAGCCGCCTGATGGCGAAAAACAATACATTGCAGCAGCGTTTCCGAGCGCGTGCGGCAAAACCAATCTCGCCATGCTGATTCCGCCCAATGAACTGAAGGGCTGGAAAGTCACCACCATAGGCGAAGACATCGCGTGGATCAAGCCCGGTAAAGACGGACGCCTGTATGCGATCAATCCAGAGTCGGGAGCATTCGGTGTCGCCCCCGGCACGTCTAAGGATACCAATCCCAATTGCCTGGCGGCGCTTGGCAAGAACGTGATTTACACCAATGTCGCGATGACGCCTGATGGCGACGTGTGGTGGGAAGGCATGACCACGCCGCCGCCCGAAAACCTGATCGACTGGCAAGGCAAGGAATGGACCGCAGGCTGCGGCCGCAAGGCCGCCCATCCGAACGCGCGTTTTACGGTGCATGCATCGCAGATACCCTGCGCGGATCCTGATTGGGAAAACCCTGCCGGCGTGCCGATTTCGGCTTTCCTGTTTGGTGGCCGCCGCAGCACTACTGTCCCGCTGGTAACGGAAGCGAGCGATTGGAACAGTGGAGTCTATCTCGCCGCCACCATGGCATCGGAAACGACCGCTGCCATGACAGGGGCCCAAGGTGTGGTGCGCCGCGACCCGTTCGCGATGCTGCCTTTCTGCGGCTACCATTTCGGCGATTACTTCAAGCATTGGCTGGAGGTCGGAGCGAAAGTCGCCCATCCGCCGCGCATATTCGGCGTGAACTGGTTTCGCCTCGATGAAAACGGCAAATTCCTTTGGCCTGGCTTCGGCGAGAACATGCGCGTCCTCAAATGGATCGTCGAACGCTGCATGGGGCGGGCACAGGCTGAGAAAACCGCTTTGGGCAGCGCCCCGCGTTATGAAGATCTCGACCTTGCCGGCATGAAGGGGATGAGCCCGGAGCGCTTCACGAAGCTCATGTCACTCGACGCCGAATTGTGGCGCAAGGAATTGCTGGATCACGACAAATTGTTCAAGGATTTGCAGGACAGGCTGCCCGACGCGCTGAAAGCGCAGCGGCAGGCGCTGGCAAGAAGTTTTGGGTAACCCACGCTAATTCTCCTTACGAGTGGTTGCCACCGCCCACCGGCTTTGCCGGTGGGCGTTTTTTTTGCTGAAGCGGGCGGTAGCGGCAGCCGCGTGCCTGCTACGTAAACTCAGGGATAGCTTTTCCAGAACTCCGGCGTGTATGCACGCACTTCCTGGCGCTGCTCGCCCAGCCCTTTGAGGCCCAGCGTCATCACGTCGCCGGGCTTGAGGTAAACCGGCGGCTTTTTGCCGAGCCCGACGCCAGGCGGGGTGCCGGTCGCAATCACGTCGCCTGGCAGCAGCGTCATGAAACGGCTGATATAGCTGACGAGAAAAGCCGCACCGAATATCATCGTGCGCGTATTGCCGGTCTGCATGCGCTGGCCGTTCAGGTCCAGCCACATGTCGAGCGCCTGCGGGTTGGGAATTTCTTCCGTCGTTACCAGATAGGGGCCGAGCGGGCCGAAGGTGTCACAACCCTTGCCGCGGTCCCACTGGCTGCCGCGCTCCAGCTGGAAGCTGCGCTCGGAAACGTCGTTGGTGACGCAATAGCCGGCGACATAGTCGAGGGCGCGTTCTTCGGGCACATAGCGCGCGACGGTGCCGATCACGATGGCGAGTTCGACTTCCCAGTCGCCTTTGCGCGCGTCTTGCGGCAATACCACCGGATCGTTAGGGCCGGTAATCGACGTGGTCGCCTTGGTAAACAGTATGGGTTCGCTCGGCACCGGCATGCCGGCTTCGGCGGCGTGGTCGGAGTAATTGAGGCCGACCGCCACGAATTTGCTGATCCCGGTAAAGGGGACACCAAGGCGCGGTTTGCCCTTTACCAGCGGCAGCGACTCGGGGTCGATCGCACGCAGCTTCTTCAGCCCGGCGGGCGTAATCGTCTGCGCATCCAGATTACTGATGATGCCGGAGAGATCGCGGATCTGGTCCGAGTGGTCGAGCAGGCCGGGTTTTTCGTAACCGTTCTTGCCATAACGCAGCAGCTTCATCGGGTCATTCCTGCCTTTCTTTAATTAATGCCAATGCGGACATGCGCGCAGCGACGGTCAGGAGTTTTCCTGGACCGCGGCGTAGCGTCCGCGAAAAAACAGCAAGGGTGCGCGTTCGGAAAACCGGTATTGCAGCACGTTGCCGATGAATATGACGTGGTCACCGCTGTAATGACGTGCTTCAGTGCGGCACTCGAATTGCGCGCCAACGTGCTCGATCAGGGGCATGCCATGCGCCCCGGAAACCTGTTTGACGCCTTCGAACTTATTCGCTATCGGCTGCGCGAAACGCTTTGCGAGATCGATCTGATCGTGCGCAAGCACATTGACCGCAAAATGTGTCGCTTGCAGGAAATTCGGCAAATTGGGCGAGCGCAGCGACAGGCTCCACAGGACCAGCGGAGGCGAAAGCGATACCGAGCTGAAGGAATTGCAGGTCAGCCCAATCGATTCGCCAGCCCCTGTCCTGGTCGTCACGATAGTGACGCCGGTCGCAAACAGTCCCAGCGCTTTGCAGATATCGCGCGGGTCGGCGTCCGCAGTCGGAAAATGGAAATCGTTATCCATGGGCATCAAAGGGTCGGCACATCTGCGCCGATACCCAGCAGGCTCTTGCCGGCCATGGTGGTCGCGATGTCCCATGCCAGCGCGTAGTGGCTGTTCGCGGCGTGCACGTCGCGAAAGCTGCGCTGGATGGATTGCTGGTTGAAAAGAAATTCGCCACCGCCGGCGCCAAACAGCAAATCGACGCTTTCGGTGCACAGATGCGCTGCGTAAGCGGCGTCGCGGCGCAGGCGAATTTTCTGGTCAGCCGCCGGCATGGTGTGGTGGGCAGCCATTTCCATTGCTTCCCTGCAATTGCCCATCAGGATACGTTCGGCCGCGGCAACCGCAGCCGCCGCATGGCCGAGCCGCGCCTGCGTGGTCGCGTAATCAGCGAGCAGGGTAGTGGAATAAGCCGTAATGCGATGGCGCGTGTCTTCGACAAAAACCTCGATCGCGCCTTGCGCTATGCCCAGTGAGGCGCCTGCCACCACATACGGGAACATATCGAATACCGGCAAACGGTAGAGCGGGGCGGTTTCGCCGCCCGGCGCAACACCGGCTTTCATCTGGGCGACCGGCAACGCGCGATGTGCCGGTACAAATACGTTTTTGACTTCGATATCCTTGCTGCCGGTCCCGCGCAATCCGGCAACGTGCCAGGTGTCGAGGGCCTGGTAATCGGCTTGCGGCAGTATGAATACGTAATACTCGGGCATCTCGCCCTGCGCGCTGGCGACGATGCCGCCCAGCATGCACCAGCCGGACGCATCGATGCCGCTTGAAAATTTCCAGTGCCCTGACAACCTGAAACCGCCATCCTCGCGCTCTGCATGCCCGGCGGGAAATGTCAGTGCCGAGCCGACCAGCGTGTCTGCGGACTTGCCCCAGATTTCGTCCTGTGTGGCGCGCGGCCACAGCGCAAGCATCCAGTGGTGATTGGCGAGATTAGCGAGTACCCAGGCGGTCGAGCCGCAGCCACGGCCTATGATGGCCGTGAGTTCCACCATCGCTTCGTACGAAAGCTCACTGCCGCCGACGCGTTTCGGCTGCAGCATGCGGAACAAGCCGCTCGCATGCAAATCATGCAGCGTCTCGTCCGGGATGCGCCGCAATTCCTCCGCACGCAAGGCCCGTTCCCGCAATACCGGCACCAGACCGCGGGCACTGGCGATGAGCATGTCGTAAGTGGGGGCAGGCAGCATGGCGGGATCAGGATTCAACTTGGACTATCGAACGGGTAGCCGCCGATTTGAAGATGGCTTCCAGCGCGGAGATGTTCGCTATCATCTGCGACTGCGGTACCGGATAAGGCGCGCGGCCTTCCGCGGCGTCGGCAAAAGCTTCGAGATTGGCCAGCACATTAGGGGCGGGGGCGAATTCCTTCACTTCGCGCTTGCCGCCCTGAAATGCCGTGGTCAGGACCCAGCCTTCGGGTGCTTCCGGATGCGTTTTGTCGCGGACTTCAACCCAGCCTTTGGTGCAGTAAACCGCAAAGCGGCCTTCGAACGGCGTGGCGAGCATAGCGCTGAGCAATGCATGGCCGCCATTTTTGAATGACACCAGGATGGCGAGCGTATCGCCATTCACCAGTTGGCTGCCGAGTTGTTTGACGCTGGCAAACACGCGGTCCGCTTCACCGAAAACGCCCACCGACAGATCGAGCAGGTGAATGCCGGTCGCAGTCATCGGGCCAGCCGGGGCTTCCTTGCCTGACAGCCGCCAGTTGTCCGCCGCCAGTGTCAGGAATTTGTCCTGGCTGAAATTGGCCTCGATCTGCAGAGGCGTGCCGAGTTTGCCCGACTTAACCAAGGCCATGGCCTCGAGGACCGGCGGTTCGAAACGTTTCTCATGGCCTACTGCGAGAACAACTTTATTGTCGTTGATTGCTTTTATCGCGCGCAACACATCGGCTCGCGTCATCGACAGCGGTTTTTCGCAAAAAACGTGTTTGCCGGCGTTCGCTGCAGCGACGATTTGATCTGTGTGCTGGGTATGCGGCGTGCACAATACAACGCCCTGGATTTTAGGGTCATTGAGCACCGCGGAAAACTCCGGGACGATCTCGACGGAATGCTGGCGGGCGAAATCCGCAATGCCCGCCGCATTGACCTCGACGACCTTGTCGACGCGGATTTTTTTGCTTTGCTTCAGTAGGGGAACGATCGTTTTCCCCCACCAGCCGATACCGACCACTGCAACGTTAAACAATGAAAATCTCCTTGGGCGCGGCTTATTTTGCGGATTTGGCGATTGCGGCATTCACGGCCGGCATCACCTTTTCCGCCATCAATTCCATCGAACGCTTGCCGAGCTTCGGGTCTATCCAGTCATGGCAGGAATACACCAGCGTGCCGAAATCGCCTGTCTGCTCGCGAAAGGCGAGTATTTGATCGACGACGCTGTTGACGGTGCCGGCGAGCACCAGTTGGTCGGTCACGTATTCGGGCGTAATCGCCGAATCGGGCATGGACTGATCGACTTTGAACAGATTGCCGCGGTTGCCGAAGCCCACCAGCTTGCGCACGAGCTGCTTGAAATAAAAGTGGTAAGGGCCTTCTGCCGACTTGCCGTAGCGCTGGGCGGTCTTGTCGTCGTCGGCCACGAAAATGCTTTTGGCGACCCGCCAGTCGGCGGTGTCGGCCTGCTTGCCGACATTCTTTTTGCCTTCGACGTAATTGGGCCAGTGCGTTTTTACCCACTGCGGCATCAGGAAGTTGGCGGAGATCGGCAACCAGCCGCGTTCCGCCATCGCGGTCACGCCCTTGGAAAAGGGCGCAACGACGGTACCGACGATGGGTGGATGCGGTTTCTGGAACGGTTTCAGGATGATGCCCTGGCCGATTTCCGGAATCATGGTTTTTTCCGTGGTAATTTTCCAGAACTTGCCTTCGATGTTGTAGGGCGGCTCGGACTCCCAGATTTTGAGCACCATGTTGATGCCCTCAACGAACATCGCATTGCGGTCATTGCCGAGATTGCCGAAGACTTCCGCATCGGACATCAGGCCGCCCGGGCTGATGCCCATGATGAAACGGCCTTCGAGCAGATTGTCCAGCATCGCCACTTGCGCCGCGATGGCGGCGGGGTGCGAGTTCGGGATATTGATGGTGCCGGTGCCCAGCTTGATGCGTTTGGTATCTGAAACCAGGCTCGCCAGAAACGTCATGCAGTGAGTGACGGTCTCGGCGGCGTCCGTCACGTGTTCGCCCACGTAAGCTTCTTCGAATCCAAGCTTGTCGGCGAGGATGATGGCCTCGCGGTCTTCGCGCAAAGATTGCGGATAATTTTTGCCGGGCGGGTGCAGCGGCATCATGAACATGGCAAGTTTCATGCGGATAT
>JAIOOZ010000092.1 GCA_021414185.1 Betaproteobacteria bacterium | reverse complement strand
AGCAGGCGATACAACGCCAGGTTGTCGAGCGGCGCGAGCGGATGGGTGACGATGATGTGCGGCACGAAGCGGGCGAGTTCATCGACCGCCGGCTTCTCGTTCTCGTCGATATTGACGATGACGTGGGTCGGCGCCAGTTCGCGTATGCGCATGAGATCGACGTCCTTGGTGCCGCCGACTTTCGGAATGCCGCGCACGCCGTCGCGCGGGTGAATGCAAAAGCCGGTGCGGCCGACCAGCGCCGCCGCGAGGCCGAGTTCGCATACGAGCTCGGTGATGCTCGGCACCAGCGACACAATGCGCGGCGGCGCCGTCACCGCGGCGTGGCGCGTGCCGGCAGCGTCCATGAATTCGTGCGGCGGCTGATTTTGCCTTGGGTGTGGCACCGGCGTAAGCTAGCGTTGAGAGTGCAACGATTATGACTGATTTGAGCGTCCAGAAAAAAACCACGCAACGTGGAGGAGCAGCGAAGCACAAGATACGCTTCGTCACCGCCACCAGTTTGTTCGACGGTCACGACGCGTCGATCAACGTCATGCGCCGCATCCTGCAGGCGAGCGGCGCGGAAGTCATCCACCTTGGCCACAATCGCTCGGTCGACGAGATCGTCACCGCGGCGCTCGACGAAGATGTGCAGGGCATCGCCGTCAGCTCGTACCAGGGCGGCCATGTCGAGTTCTTCAAATACATGCTGGACCTGCTGCGCGAGCGCGGCGGCGCGCACATCAAGGTGTTCGGCGGCGGCGGCGGCGTAATCGTGCCGGTGGAAGCCGCCGAACTGCACGCTTACGGCGTGACGCGCATCTACACGCCTGAGGACGGCGCCAAGCTCGGCTTGCAGGGCATGATCAGCGACATGCTCGCGGCGTGCGATTTCGATCCGTCGGCGGTGAAGCCGCTCGATCTCGCGCAAGTGGCCCGCGGCGATCGCCGTGCGCTGGCCTGTATGATCACGGCGCTGGAAAATGACACGGTCGATCAGCAAATGCGCCACCAATTGGCAGAACGCGCCGGCGCAGTGAAAAACGTTCCCGTGCTCGGTATCACCGGCACCGGCGGCTCGGGTAAATCGTCGTTGACCGACGAACTGGTGCGGCGGCTACGGCTCGACCAGAACGACCGTCTCAAGATCGCGCTCGTGGCGGTCGACCCGTCGCGCCGCAAAAGCGGCGGCGCACTGCTGGGCGACCGCATTCGCATGAATGCCATAGAGAGCCCCAATATCTATATGCGCTCGCTGGCGACGCGTGCCGCGGGCAGCGAAATCGCGGCCTGCGTGCCCGACGTGGTTGCGGCGTGCAAGATCGCGGGCTTCGACCTCATCGTGATCGAGACGTCGGGCATCGGGCAGGGCGACGCCGGCATCGTGCCGCTCGTCGACCTTTCGCTGTATGTGATGACACCCGAGTATGGCGCCGCCAGCCAGCTCGAAAAAATCGACATGCTCGATTTCGCCGATTTCGTCGCCATCAACAAGTTCGACCGCAAGGGCGGCGCGGATGCTCAACGCGATGTCAGCAAGCAGGTACAGCGCAATCGTGAGGCCTTCGGCAAATCGCCGAACGAGATGCCGGTGTTCGGCACCATCGCCGCGCGCTTTAACGACGACGGCGTGACCGCGTTGTACCAGGCGGTGAAGCCGAAACTGGCCGAGGCCGGGCTCAAGCTGCAGGCCGGCAGTCTTGCGCACGTCACGTCCCGCGCTTCCACCGGCAACGTGTCCATAGTGCCGTCGTCGCGCGTGCGCTACCTCGCCGAGATCGCCGGGGCCGTGCGCGCTTACCACCAGCGCACGCGTGAGCAGGTGAGCATCGCGCGCGAGCGCCAGCAATTGAGC
>JAIOOZ010000181.1 GCA_021414185.1 Betaproteobacteria bacterium | reverse complement strand
GAGCGCGTCTGCCATGTCGGCTTCACCGGCCTTGATTTTTTCCAGGCGCGGCTGCCCGCGTCCCGCCGTGCGCTCGTCGCCGCGCTTCAGCGGCCCCGGCACCGAGCGCCAGAACAAGTCCGGCGCCGCCGCGATATAGCCTGCCGCGGCAAATTCATCGGCGATTGCGCGCACGTCCGCATCGACGCCATGTATCGCGGAAGCAAGCACGATGGCCGGGACTTTGCCCTTGGCATCCGGCGTCACCACGTAGCAGTCGAATTCGCCGCCGCCGCTCGCGCGTATTTTGATGTCCTTGCGTTGCATTGTTGCTCTCCCCTTGCAATGACCTGAATTTTTATGCGGACAGCGCTTCGTCCAGAAACTCCAGCCTGTCCTGGCCCCAGAACAAAGTGTCTTTGTAGACATAAGTCGGCGTGCCGAATACGCCGTACTTGGCGGCCTCTTCTTCGCCGCCCTTCCACGCCGACATTATCTCGGGCGTGTCCTGCATGGCCAGCAGCTTTGCACCGTCCAGACCCAGAGAATTAGCGACCGCCACGCGCACCGCGGGATCGCGCACGTCTTTTTCCTCGCTCCACAATGCGTGCAGCAGCGCGTGACTCAGCGCGAGCGCGTTCCAGCCGAGCTTGTCGGCGGCAATGACCATGCGCGCCGAGAACTGGTTGTCCGTCGGGTAGTAGCGCGGACGCAATACCAGCGGCATGTTCAGGCGCTTGCGCCAGCGGTCCAGTTCGACTTCGTGATAGCGGCGGCGCGCGTCGGGCCGGCTTAAGAGCGGAATGCCGCCGTTCGGCTGGACTATGCGGGTCGGGCGCACCACCACGTCGAGATCGTGTTTCTTGATCAGTGCATGGAACCGCGGCCCGCCCATATAGGCCCACGGCGACGACAGGGAATGAAAATAGATGACGGTTTTTTTCATGCGGACACGCGTTGGGATGACTAAAAATTGAAGCAGCGTATTAGTATACGGGATTGACGACTTCCTGAATGTCTCCCGCCATGACGATCCGGAAATTTTCCGCGTACGCACGCCGCACCCTTGCATTGATCGCACTGGCGGCGGCCACGCCTGCGGCGCACGCGCAAACGGGCGCCGCCACCTATCCCGATAAATCGGTGCGCCTCGTAGTGCCGTTTGCCGCGGGCGGCGCGCTCGACGTCGTCGGGCGCATCGTCGGCCAGAAAATGACCGATACCTGGGGCAAGCAGATCGTGGTCGACAACCGTCTCGGCGCCGGCGGCAATATCGGCGCCGAGTTCGTGGCCAAGGCGCCGCCCGATGGCTATACGCTGCTGATGTCGTCGGTCACCACCCAGGCGATCAACATGAGCCTGCTCACCAAGCCGCCCTACGACTTCGTGCGCGATTACGCAGCGGTCGCGCTGGTGGCCTCGGCGCCGCTGGCGCTCGTCATCCATACGTCGCTGCCCGCGAAATCGGTCAAGGAATTTATCGCGATCGCCAGGGCGCACCCGGGCGAGCTCAATTATTTTTCTTCCGGCACCGGCACCGGCACGCATCTGGCTGGTGTGATTTTCGATCAGCTGACCGGCGTGAAGACCACGCATGTGCCGTACAAGGGCGGCGCGCAGGGGCTCGGCGACCTGTTGTCGGGACAGGTGCAATATGCGATGTCCACTATCGGGCTGGTCGAACCGCACGTGCAGACCGGCCGCCTGCGCTTTTTAGGCGTCGGCTCGATCAAACGCTACACTCGTCTGCCGAATCTGCCGACCATCGCCGAGAGCGGCGTCAAAGGCTATGAAGCCGAGCAATGGTATGGGGTCGTGGCGCCGACGGGCACGCCGCCCGCCATCGTCAACAAGCTCGCCGCCGAAATCAAGGTGATCGTCGCCAATCCGGAAGTGCGGGAGCGTTTCTACAGCCAGGGCATAGAACCCGTCTACGCTGGGCCTGAAGAATTCACCGGCTATATCAAAAGCTCAGTGGCGAAATACGCGAAAGTCATCAAGACGCTCGGCCTGAAAGTGGACTAAGAGCTGTCTGGAGGAGCAGTAGACTGACACGCTCAGTCGCGCGAGTCCTGCTCGTTTTTCACGTAGTTGAGATTGTCGGCGGAGTCGATGAAATCAAACAGCAGCACCGGCGGCCGCGTCAGCAATCCGGGCGGCCGCTTGCCGGGCTGCAGCACGCGGGGCTTCGCTTCGCTCATTTTCATTTCCACCCGGTAGTCGGCGGGCAGCGACCGCTCGTAGTGCGGCAAAATTCTTGTCAGGTAATCGTACTGGCGCGCCTCGCCGATGACGATACCCATGGTTTCCAGCAGCGTGAGCTTGGGAAAGTACTCACCCGCCGGGCGCGCGTAATTGACGATGCTCATGAAGCGGATGTAATCGCGGTAGTACGGGTCCTTCTCTTCGAAGTATTTCCCGTTCGAGAGAACGCCGTCCATGAAAAAAGTCAGCGTCAGGTTGCGGGGCGGCTGTTTCCCCCAACGCACCAGGATCTCGTTGATGGTATTTGCGAGGCACAACTCAAGGTGCCCGCCGACGACGTAGACATGGGAAGGCGTGATGTCGAACCCCAGTTCCCCGTCCCGCGAAAAAACCCAGTGGTCGGGGCTGCAGTCGTCCATGAAATATTTTTCCGCCGGGCGGTCGTCCTGCAGGTAAATGACCGGGATGCGGCGCTTTTTGGCAAAGCGCACGGCTTCATCGACACCGAACTTGGTGGCGATGCGCCCGTCGTCATTGGACGAAGCGTGGGTGACTATCAGCACCGAATCGCCGCTCAGTTTCAGTTGCGCAGGATCGGTGAACGCGTGTTTCGGACAGCTTGCGAAAGACGCAAACGATGCAAAACACAGGGCCAGAATGGCAAGCCGTGACATGCGAATTTTTATTATGACCGTCGGTAAATAACACTCAGCGATGCCGCGGCATTTCGCGGCCATGGCCGCGAACTCCCTCCGCCTGTTACATCACTCTCCCGCCAAAATATTGCATCAGTACACCGCGCGGCGTCAACTGGCACCTGCCGCACGCCGGCGCAAACACCGTTGCGATATACATGTCGCTCGTTTACAGTCGAGTGTTGCAGCGTGCAATAACAAAACCAGCCCGCCGCCCAACCAGGAGAACGCGAACGTGAATATTCCCCGTCTCAACGGCATCATCAAGGTGCTCGAGCAGAACAAACATGCGTTCGTGAGCTTTGCGCCCGCCGACACCGTGAACGCGCAGACTTTCGCGACCGAGCCGTACGACGGCATCGTGTTCGAGATGGAGCACGGCGGCTACGACGTCCGCACGCTGCGCGACTGTCTGCAGTACATGCTCAACCGGCAGCAGATCGCCGAGTCCGCAAGCCTCGCGCCCGCAGTCACGCCGATGGTGCGCATTCCGCCCAACGGCATCGAGATGAACCAGTGGATCGCCAAGCAGGTGCTGGATGCCGGCGTCTACGGAATCATCTGGCCGCACGTGAGCACCGTCGCTGAGGCGTACAGCGCGGTCGCCGCGTGCCGTTACGCGCGCCCGCCGACTGCGCCACGCGTAGAGCCCAAGGGGCAACGCGGCGACGGCCCCACCTACGCCGCCCGTTACTGGGGACTCAGCGCGCAGGAGTACTACGAACGCGCCGACGTGTGGCCGCTCGACCCCAAGGGCGAGATCCTCGTCGGCATCATGTGCGAAGACATGGAAGGCGTGAAGAACCTGCCGAAAATATTGAAGGAAGTGCCGGGCATCGGCGTCGTCATCATAGGCGAAGGCGATCTCTCGCAAAGCCTCGGCTTCCCGCGCCAGTACAAGCATCCGGCGGTGGTCGCGGCGATGGCCGAAATCGTTGCCGCCTGCAAAGAGAACAACGTCGCGTGCGGCCATCCCCACGTCGAAGCCGACAACGTGGATGAGGTCATCAAGCTCGGCTATCGTTTCCTGATGCCGAAACCCGCGCGCTCGAATGCCGTGCTGGAAAAGGGCCTCAAGCTTACCGGCCGCAAATGATGCGTGCGCCGGCGCACTACGGGCCTATTTAGAAGCTGACTCAAATACAGTTTGGAACCGCCGATGCACGCGGATGAACGCAGATAAGATCGAAAACAATTCAAATTGTAATGGGGAATGGGCAAAGGGCATTGCGTAATTTATCCTTAACTCATTACTCATTACCCTTCACTCATCACCAATTACATCGGCGTCAATCGGCGTTCATCGGCGGTTGCTTGTCGGTGTTGTATTTTTGAAATGAGTTCTGGTTAGATGCCTGCCTTATTTCTCGCCAGGTTCGCGGCAATCCTGATCGCGGCAAGCACTGCCGCCGCCTTCGCCGCCGACTCCGCGCTGCCAAAGGTCGCGGACACCATCGCCGAGCGCGTGCGCGCGTGCACCGTCTGCCACGGCAAGGAAGGCCGCGCGACGAGCGACGGCTATTACCCGCGCATCGCCGGCAAGCCGGCCGGTTATTTGTATAACCAAATGGCCAATTTCCGCGACGGCCGGCGCCGCAATGCGACGATGACTTATCTCGTCAGCAATCTGCCTGACGCCTATTTGCGCGAGATCGCTGCTTACTTTGCCGCGCAGCATCCGCCGTACCCGCCGCCGCAGACCGCCGCCGCACCGCCTGCGATACTCGAACGCGGGCGTCAACTCGCCACGCGCGGCGATGCGGCAAAAAATATTCCGGCGTGCACGGCTTGCCACGGCAACGCGCTGACTGGCGTCGCACCCGCCATCCCGGGTCTGCTCGGCCTGCCGCGCGATTACCTGATTTCGCAATTCGGCGCGTGGCAGATAGGCGCAAGGCAAGCGGCGGCGCCCGACTGCATGGCGGAAATCACCAGGCGGCTGAACGCCGATGACCTGAGCGCGGTGATCGCTTACCTCGCCGCGCTACCGGTGCCGGCGAACGCAGCGCCCGCGGCAAGCGCCGCCGGCAAGCTCCCGCTGGATTGCGGCAGCGCCACGCCGCAACGGAGCGCGCGATGAAACGCGCGGTGCTTTTCATTTTGAGCGCGGGCGTGCTGCTGGTTTTTGGCGTTGTGCTGCTGACGCCTGCGGACGACCCCGAAGACGTGCAGCGCAGCGTTCCCGCTGCCGACGCCGATGCGCAAATCGCGCTCGGCAAATATCTCGCGCTCGCTGGTAATTGCGCGGGCTGCCACACCGCGCGCGGCGGCGCCCCGTATG
>JAIOOZ010000036.1 GCA_021414185.1 Betaproteobacteria bacterium | reverse complement strand
GTACCAGGCAGGCGACGAAGCTCTGCTGGCTGCTTTGCGCGATTTCGAACTGGCATATGACGCTTATGCCGAGTTCCAGCGCAATATGGAACGCTACTGGTGCCTGCGCTGGATCGAGCAGGAAAACGCCGCGGTGCTGGACGCTACGGTGATCCGCGACAATCTCGTCCGCTGCGACCGGCTGCCGCTGGTGCTGCGTGTGCCTTCGTTGCAGGATGTGCGTGCGGGCGATCCGGTGCGTCTGAAAGTGTCGGGTCTCGACCTGTGGGAACTCACGCTGCACGCCGAGTTCGAACCCAAGGTAAGCGGCTGCTAACTTAGCGGCCGCCGCCAGTCCCGGCGTAAACAGTCCCGCGTAAACAGTCCCTATAATTGACCTTAAAGAATGCTTGCAAATATCTGTCATATAAGGTATTTATATACACCATCGCCAATCTTGCGTAGAATATGCCGCTATGAGCTTGCTGAGCTCTACAAGATCGTTGCCGTTGGGGAGAAGCTTGAACCCATTGGATCATCTGCCATTCGCGGATAAATTCTCCGCGCTGAAGCGCACGCTGGTTGCGATGGATGATCTGTCGCGCTTTCAGTGCGCGGTAGGGGCGTCGATCTTGCTGCACGCCATCGTGCTGTTCGGCGTCACCATCCGCCCCCCCGATCTGTCCAAGCTCGACAACGTGGCGCCCGCACTCGAAGTGGTGCTGGTCAATGCGCGCTCGACGACGCGGCCGCAGCAGGCTGATGCCTACGCGCAGCACAATCTCGACGGCGGCGGCAACACCGATCTCGACCGCCAGGCCAAGAGCCCGCTGCCGGTCACGCGCAACGACAAACAGACTACCGAACTCACGATGGCGGCGCAGCGCCTCGAGCAGCGCGAGATGGAGGCGAAAAAACTGCTGACGCAGATCCAGTCGCAGGCGAAGGTCGAAACGGCGGTGCCCAAGCCCGATCCGCAGGCCGAAGCCCAGGTCGCGCCGAATGCCGCGGACATCAGGAGCCGCAGTCTCGAATACATCAAGCTCGAAGCGCAGATAGCCAAAGACCACGAAGCCTATCAAAAGCGTCCGCGCCGGACGTTCCTGGGCGGCAGAACGCAGGAGTACCGCTTCTCCCGCTATATCGAAGACTGGCGCATCAAGATCGAGCGCGTCGGCACTTTTAATTTTCCGCAGGCGGCGCGCGACCAGAAAATCTACGGCAGCCTGCGGCTCACGGTTTCGATCAGGGCCGACGGCACGGTCGAGAACGTCGAAATCAACCGCTCCTCAGGCTACAAGGTTCTCGACGAAGCGGCGATTCGCATCGTGAATCTGGCGGCGCCGTATGCTGCCTTTCCGTCGGACATAGCCAAGGACACGGATATTCTCGGCATCACCAAGACCTGGACGTTTACGAGTTCAGACAAGCTCGCGACGGAATGAACGCGGGGCGGGCCAGGCGCCCGCCCCGGTAGTGCCGCCCCGGGTGACGGTTACAATAGGGGCCATGACTGACCACTATGCGGTAGTGGGCCATCCCGTTGCCCACAGCCTGTCCCCCGACATTCATGCCGCGTTCGCGCGCCAGACCGGGCAGGACATCGATTACGTAAAACTACCCGCGCCGCTCGACGGTTTCGCCGCCACGGTGCTCAAGTTTCGCGCCGACGGCGGCAAAGGCGTCAACGTCACTCTGCCGTTCAAACACGAAGCGTGGAAACTGGCCGAGGAGCGTGCCGCCGATGCGGAGGTGGCGGGGGCGGTGAATACCCTCGTGTTCAAAGACGGAAAAATCAGCGGCCACAATACCGACGGTCTCGGCCTTGTCGCGGATCTCGAACGAAACCTGCAGTTTGCGCTGCGCGACAAGCGCGTGCTGCTGATGGGAGCGGGTGGCGCGACCTATGGGGTCATGCAACCGCTGTTGAATGCACGACCGCGGCAAGTCGAGGTGGCCAACCGCACTCTCGCCAAGGCGCAGAGCCTCGTTGCGCATTTCGCCAGGTTCGCGCACCTTGCCAAGGACGGAATGACCGCACAATCCTATGCCGCGCTCGCAGGCACGCAATTCGATCTGGTGATCAATGCCACTTCAGCGGGTTTGCAGGATGAAATGCCGTCCCTGCCGGCGGGAATTTTTGCCGCGGGCGGGCTCGCGTACGACATGGTCTACGGCAAGCACACTCCGTTCATGAAGTTCGCGCAAAAGCACGGCGCGAGAACGGCGGATGGTCTCGGCATGCTGGTCGAGCAGGCAGCGGAAGCGTTCTTCATCTGGCGTGGTGTAAGGCCGGAAACGCGGCCGGTGATCGAGAAACTCAGGATTGAGGATTGAGGATCGAGGATTGAGCCCTCATGCTTCAAGGCCTATGCTTTTACTCGATCCTCAATCCTCGATCCTCAATTCTTAGATGCCATGCTGAAATTCATCTGGCGCAGTTTCTGGTATGCGTTGCTGCTCGGGTTCGGCGCGCTGGTGCTCGTGCAGTTCTGGTTCCTGATACATATCTGGTACTGGGTAGACCACGACCCCGGCACCACGGCGTTCATGCACGCGCGCCTGGAGCGCATACGCGAGAAGACCCCGAACGCGGTGCTGCAGCATCAATGGGTACCATATAACCGCATCGCGGTCACGTTGAAGCGTGCAATCGTCGCGGCGGAGGACGCCAAGTTTCTCGATCACGACGGCTTCGACTGGGAGGGCATCCAGAAAGCGTACGAAAAAAATCAGAAAAAAGGCAAGATCGTGTCCGGCGGCTCGACCATCAGCCAGCAGCTCGCGAAAAACCTGTTCCTGTCCGGCGAGCGCACATGGTGGCGCAAGGCGCAGGAGGCGGCCATCACGGTGATGATGGAGACCATCATGAGCAAGCGCCGCATTCTTGAGATTTATTTGAATGTGATCGAATGGGGCAACGGCGTATTCGGCGCAGAAGCCGCCGCGCACTACCATTTCGAAATTTCCGCGGCTGCCCTGTCCGCCGAACAGTCGGCGCAGCTCGCGGCGATGGTGCCGAGCCCGCGCCGCTACGTCCGCGGCAGCGAGACGCCGTACCTGCAAAAGCGCAAGGACATCATCCTGTCGCGCATGAACTCGGCCGCGGTGCCCTGAGCGCTGCCGTGTTGGCGGTCAATCGACGATGAAGAGCTTGACGCCGGTCGCGGTGTAAGAACGGTGCGCTTCGGCGTTGTCGGCCACCTGGTAGCTCATGCCGGGCGTCAGGCGGAATTTGCGCCCGTCCTCCAGCTCGGATTCGAATTCGCCTTCGAGCACCAGCACGATATGGCCTTTGCTGCACCAGTGGTCGGCGAGATAACCGGGCGAGTATTCGACCATGCGCACGCGCATGCCGCCGAACTCGCGCGTACGCCATACCGCTTTGCCGGTGACGCCGGGGTATTCGACAGGCGGTACGTCCGACCATGCGGTCACGCCGAAAGGTATGCCGATGATGTTCATGAGCATTTGTTCCGTGGATAAAGATAGTGATTTTACCGCGGCTCTTGCGGGGTGACGGCGCGACTTGACCACGGCAGGCTGCCGGAATAATCTGCGTTGCCTGTCCGCGCATGAACGTGCGCTGCCGGGCGTCCCGGATTTATTGAATGGCAGGAGCCGTGATTCAACTCAATCTTTATGGGCAATGGCAACGTGCCGTGCTGGGCGCGTGCGCAGCCATATTCGGCCCGGTATTGAGTGCGGGCGCGGCAGATCCGTCACTCGTTGCGTTCCGGGTCGAGGGCGGCCAGATACGCGCGCCGCTCACGTCCGAGGCCGGCGACCCCGCGCGCGGCAAGACGGCGGTATTGAGCCGCGATGGCGGAAATTGCTTTCTGTGTCATAGCGTGCCCGATGCCGGAGAAACGCCGCTCGGCAATATCGGTCCGCCGCTGGCAGGCGTCGGCAAGCGGCTCACCGCGGCGCAACTGCGTCTGCGGCTCGTCGATTCGACGCGCATCAACCGCAATAGCGTGATGCCCGCCTACTATCGGACCAAGGGCATGCGCAATGTCGCGCCCGCGTATCTCGGCAAACCGCTGCTCACCGCGCAGCAGGTCGAAGACGTAGTCGCGTACCTCCTCACATTGCGCAACTGACGCATGATTAAAATTCTTCCGCGCCGTGGTTTTCTCGCGCAGCTCCTCGCCCTGTGCGCATGGCCGTTCGCGGCGGCGCGCGGCGCGGACGCCGATTCCGTCGAGGTGATGGTATTCAAGGTCACCGGCGGCGTCACAGTGCAACCCGGCCGGGTGAAGCTCGACCTTCCGGTGCTGGCCGACAACGGCAACTCGGTGAGCCTCAAGGTGAGCGTGGACAGCCCGATGACCGCGGCGAGTTACGTTAAAAGCATCCATATCTACGCTGCGCGCAATCCGCGTCCAAACGTGGCGAATTTTTATCTGGGCCCGCGCGCCGGCCGCGCGCAGGTCAGTACGCGCGTGCGTCTCGGCGGCTCGCAGCGCGTGCTGGCGGTCGCAGCACTTTCGGACGGCTCGTTCTGGTCGGCGACCGCCGACGTGGTCGTCACCCTTTCCGCCTGTTACGACGCGACCTGACCCATGACCGCACGAGTGCAGGTTCCCAAACAGGCAAAGCGCGGCGAAGTGATCG
>JAIOOZ010000035.1 GCA_021414185.1 Betaproteobacteria bacterium | reverse complement strand
CCCTGCTGTCGATCGCGCTGCTGATTTCGGATGCGCGTTACGGCTATCTCGAGACCATCCGCAAAGTCGTCTCGGTCGCCATCTATCCGTTGCAGCGCCTGGCGGGAGCGCCGCGCGCGGTTTTGGACGGCGTAGGCGCGTTTTTCGTCACGCAGAATGCGCTGCGCACTGAAAACTCCAAACTTGCGGCGCAGAGCCTGCGCGATGCCGCCATGCTCAGAAAGCACGCCGCGCTGGCGGCCGAAAACGCCCACTTGCGCGATTTGCTGGCGGCGCGCCAGCGTTTTCCCGAGAGCACCGTGTTCGCCGAAGTGCTCTACGCCGGGCGCGATCCGTTCACGCGCAAAATCGTCATCGACCGCGGCCAGCAGCACGGCATCAAGGCCGGGCAGCCGGTCATAGACCAGATCGGCGTCATCGGCCAGGTCACGCGCATCTATCCGTGGCTGGCGGACGTCACCCTGATCACCGACAAGGAGCAGGCGGTGCCGGTGCAAAGCCTGCGCAACGGACTGCGCGCGGTGCTTGGCGGCACCGGCAACGATGGCCAGCTCGAACTGAAGTTCATTCCGCTTAACGCGGATTTCCAGAACGGCGACCAGCTCGTCACCTCCGGCATCGACGGCGTTTACCCACCGGGCCTGCCGGTGGCGGAAGTTTCCAATGTCGAGCGCAATGCGGCCTACCTGTTCGCGCGCATCACGTGCAAACCGCTCGCGGGGGCGACCAGCCACAGCCAGGTGCTGGTGCTGAACTGGGAAAACAAGACGCCCGAGCGGCCCGTCGACGAAGCCAAACCGGCGCGCGCGAAAAAATCGCGGAGGGGCAGCTGATGCAGGCGCGCGATATCGCTCCGCACGAAATCCTGCTGCCGGTGCGGGCAGCGTTCATCATTTTCACTTTCATCGCGGCGCTGCTGATCAACCTGCTGCCGTGGTCGGGCTGGTGGCTCGTCATCAAACCGGACTTTGTCGCGCTGGTCGTGCTGTACTGGTGCATACAGCAGCCGCGCAAAGTCGGCTTCACCTCGGCCTGGCTGCTCGGTCTCGTGATGGACGTTGCCGAAGGCAGCCTGTTCGGCCAGCATGCGCTCGCCTACTCGGTGCTCGCGTTTGGTGGCATCGTGCTGCACCGGCGCGTGCTGATGTTCACCATGCGCGACCAGGTGCTGCATGTGCTCGTGCTGCTGCTGTTGAACGACCTGATGGTGCTGGCCGTGCGCATGCTGGCCGGCGCCGCGTTCCCCGGCTTCAGCTATTTCATCGGTAGCCTGGCTGCGGCGGCGCTGTGGCCGGCGCTGACCTTACTGTTCAAATTGCCGCAGCGGCCGGCGCCCGACCCCGACCGTGTCTGAACTGACCATCAACCCGGGCGTCGAGCTCAGGAATTCCCGGCTCGAGATCTACCACTTCCGGCTGCGGCTGGCGATCGCCTCCGTGTTCGTACTGTGCATGTTTTTCCTGCTGTTCGTGCGGTTCTTTTACCTGCAAGTGGTGCAGCACGATTATTACAGCACGCTTGCCGAAGCCAACCGCATCTCGATCGTGCCCATCGTGCCCAACCGCGGCATCATCGTCGACCGCAATGGCGTGCTGCTCGCCAACAACTATTCTGCCTACACGCTCGAGATTACGCCGCGCAAGGTCGAGGACATCGACGCGCTGATCGATGATCTGGCAACGGTGATCGAAATCACGCCCAAGGACCGGCGCCGCTTCCGCAAACTGATCGAAGAAAGCAAAAGCTTCGAGAGCCTGCCAATCCGCACCCGCCTCTCCGACGAGGAGATCGCGCGCTTCGCCGCCAACCGCTATCGCTTTCCCGGCGTCGAAATCAACGCGCGGCTCTTTCGCCAGTATCCGCAGGCCGAGCTGTTCTCGCACGTAGTCGGCCACATCGGTCGCATCAACACGCGGGAAATCGAGCAGCTCGAAGCCGACGGCCTCGATGCCAATTACCGTGGCACCGACTACATCGGCAAGGTCGGACTCGAGCAAAGCTACGAGACGCACCTGCACGGGAGCACCGGCGTAGAGGAAGTTGAAGTCGACGCCGCCGGCCGCGCCGTGCGCACGCTGTCGCGCTCGGCGCCGGTGTCCGGCAACAATCTCGTGCTCAATCTCGACGCCAAGCTGCAGGAAGTGGTCTATCGCGCTTTCGGCGACTACCGCGGGGCGCTCGTCGCCATCGACCCCACCACCGGCGGCGTGCTCGCTTTCGTTTCCAAGCCCGGCTTCGATCCCAATCTGTTTGTCGACGGCATCGACCCGGTGAACTGGAAAGAACTCAACGAGTCGATCGACCGCCCAATGGTCAACCGCGCGCTCGCCGGCACCTATCCACCGGGCTCCACCTTCAAGCCTTTCATGGCGCTCGCAGCGCTGACTTACGGCAAGCGGCGGCCCGAACAGGCAATCTCGGACCCTGGCGGGTTCAACTTCGGCGGCCACTTTTTTCGCGACGACAAGGTCGGCGGGCACGGCATGGTCGATATGTACAAGTCGATCGTCGTTTCGTGCGACACCTATTACTACATGCTGGCTAACGATCTGGGCATCGACAATATTTCGATGTTCATGAGGCAGTTCGGCTTCGGCAGCCGCACCGGCATCGACATTACCGGCGAATCGGCGGGCATCCTGCCGTCGCAGGAATGGAAAATGAAACGGTTCCGTCAGAAATGGTACGCGGGCGAAACCATCAGCGTGGGCATCGGCCAGGGTTACAACACCTACACCCCGCTGCAACTCGCGCAGGCGATCGCGACTATCGCCAACGACGGCGTGATGTTCCGGCCGCATATCGTGAATTACGTCGAAGACATCGTGACGCGCAACCGCTCGGTGGTCGAGCCGCGGCCGCTGCTCACGGTGAACGTCAAACCCGAACATCTGCAGGTCGTCAAGGATGCGCTGATCGGCGTCAACAAGGAGGGCACCGGCGCGCGCGCGTTCGCCGGCGCGCCTTACGTGAGCGCCGGCAAGACCGGCACCGCGCAGGTGATTGCCATCAAGCAGGGCGAGAAGTATGTCGAGAGCCGGGTCGCCGAAAGACATCGCGATCACGCGCTGTTCATCGCCTACGCGCCGGCCGACAAACCGAAGATCGCCGTCGCCGTGCTGGTTGAAAACGCCGGTTTCGGCGCGCGTGCCGCAGCACCCATCGCGCGCGCGGTGTTCGACTACTACCTGCTCGGCAAGCAGCCGATTCCGTTGAAACCCGGCAAGGACGACCCCAATGACACCCGGGATTAGGCGCGTCACGCGGCTGTTGACCGCACACATCGACAGCCAGCTGCTGATCGCGCTGCTGCTGCTGATGAGCGTCGGGCTGGTCACTATTTTCAGCGGCTCCAATCAGAGCCTCGCGCGCGTCTCGAGCCAGCTGGCCAACATCGTGGTGGCGCTGGGCGTGCTCTATGTGTTTGCCAATATTCCGCCGCATTACCTGATGCGCATCGCGTTGCCGCTTTACGTGCTGGGCGTGCTGTTGCTGGTTTGCGTCGCGCTGTTCGGCGACATCGTCAACGGCGCGCGGCGCTGGCTCTACGTCGGCGTCACGCGCATCCAGCCGTCGGAACTCATGAAAATCGCGGTGCCGCTGATGCTGGCGTGGTATTTCGACCGCTACGAAGCAACGCTCAAGCTGAAGAACTACATAGTCGCGGTGATGCTGTTGCTGGTGCCAATCGGCCTGATCGTGCGCCAGCCCGACCTCGGCACCGCGCTGCTGATTTCCGCCGCCGGCGGCTATGTGCTGTTTCTGGCCGGACTGTCTTGGCGCATTATCGCAGGGCTCGGCATCGCGGGTGCGGCATGCATGCCGTTCGTGTGGGGGATGATGCACGACTACCAGCGCCAGCGTATTCTGACTTTGATCGATCCGACGCAGGACCCGCTGGGCGCCGGCTACCACACGATACAGTCGACCATCGCGGTAGGCTCGGGCGGCATCATTGGCAAAGGGTGGCTGCAGGGCACGCAAACCCATCTCGATTTCATCCCCGAGCGCACGACCGATTTCATTTTCGCCGTCTATTCCGAGGAGTGGGGCTTGCTCGGCAACATGCTGCTGCTCTTCCTGTTCCTGCTGGTGATCGCGCGCGGCGTCGTCATCACCGCCAACGCAGCGACCCTGTTCACGCGGCTGTTCGGTGGCGCCATCACACTGACCTTTTTTCCCTACGCGTTCGTCAACATGGGCATGGTCAGCGGCATCCTGCCGGTGGTTGGTGTGCCGCTGCCGCTGGTGAGTTACGGCGGCACGTCGTTGGTCACCATCTGCCTGGGCCTCGGCATTCTGATGAGCATAGAAACGCATAAGAAACTGGTGCAATCATGA
>JAIOOZ010000034.1 GCA_021414185.1 Betaproteobacteria bacterium | reverse complement strand
GACCACGTCGTGGCCCTGCTCTTTCAATAGGAGTGCTGCGACCGCGGAATCGACGCCGCCCGACATGCCTACAATGATGCGCTGCTTGGCCATGCGGATCGGTCGGGATTTGAGATGGGTTGTAGGGGCACAAATGCTTTGCGGCAACGTTGCCGTCGACTTCGAGGTGCGCGGCTGCCCGATTATAAAGCGCGCCGCGTGCGGTTTGCTACCCGACGGGAGAAATCCCCGCATTGCAAGAGCGGTTCCCTTCGTGCATATTATGCGCGCCCCCGATTCCCGCCTGATCAAGCAAACCATGGATGAAAAAAATATTTCCGGCGCGCGTGCCGGCGGCGAGAAACTCTGGAGAGTCTGGTGGCTGTGGGGCATCCCGGCCGGCTGGACCGTGAGCGGCCTGATCATTTTCGCGGAAATCGCGCGCGTGGCGGGCTTTGCCGGCTGCGGCGACCTGCTCGACGTCGTGCGCCTGCTGGTTTATTTCGCCTGGGCGCGGCTTGCCTGGCGCTGCTCGCACAACGTGGAAGACAGTCGCTGGACGCCGGTGTCGCGCTTTGCGCTGGGCGCCGGGCTGGTCTCCATGGCGATGTTCTGAGGGCGCCGTCCCTTAATAGTTGGCGTCCGCAGCCTTGATTTTCGCGAGGCTCATCGCCAGCACGAAGCCGAGCAGCACCAGCACGACGACTGCGAGGCCCAGCGCCAGATCTTTGTTCTCGCTCCACGCGCTGACCGTGGGCGAAAAATAGCGGGCGATTCCGAACAGCGCGACAGTCAGGCTCAGGCACGAGATAACGACTGCGAACACGCGCGACGCAATCAGCGCGCGCCGGCTGGTGCTCCCGATCAGGCGGAATATCCACAATCCGTTGCAGACGTCCACGCAGACCATGCCCAGCGTGAACAGCGCGCCCAATATCAGTGCGTGCGCGACGCCGCCAAACTGCGCCGCGGTCACCGCGAACAGCGCCGCCTGGCTCAAGGTGTCGAACGACAGCGCGAAGAGGCTGCCAACCGCGGCGACCAGCAACGGATGCGACGCGCACTCGATGCGCGCAACCAGGCGGGCCCTGATGCCCGCCAGGCGGACGGGCTGGCCCGGATCGGCGGTGGCGACCGCCAGCATATTCAGCATGCCAAGCGCGAGCAGAAAGGTTATCGACAACCAGACGCACAGATGGGCGAGCCAGGGCGGCAATGTAAAGTGCTGGGCGAACAGCGCGACTGTCACTGCCACCAGCATGACGACGATGCCATGCCCCAGCGAGAACAACGCTCCGCATCTGCGGGCCAGCCGCGGGTTGGCGCCGGCATTGAAGCGGGTGAGGCCGTCTATCGCGACCAGGTGGTCGGCATCGAGGCCGTGGCGCATGCCGAGCACGAACACCAGGAGCATCAGTCCAATCCAGTCTTGGGGGAGGTCAGGCATGGCGCGGGAAGTGAGTTGAAATCAAGTTGTCCTGCATGAAGCATACTGCGTGCCGAAATTGCCGCAACCATTGCCGGCGGCGCGGTACATAAAAAAAGGCAGGGTCACCCCTGCCTTTTTCGAGAAAGAAGATTATTACTTCTTCTTGTCGTCTTTTTTCGCTTCGTCTTTCTTCATTTCGTCTTTTTTGCCGTCTTTCGCCGGTTGCGCACCAGCGTGCGAAGCCGCGAATACACCAACCGACGCAACTGCAAACGCACCGGCAACCAAAGCAGCGAGTAATTTCTTCATGTGCATATCCTCTTAGTGTTATCAGATCTGATCAAAAACCAATATGGCCGCATGCGTGGGCCACGAGAGCTAATACGCATGAACCTCCCATTGGTTGACCGCACTATATAACACGTTGTTTACATATGCAAATCCAATTAAGATGGGGCGCCGCTTCGGATTTTCCGCAAGCGCGCCAGCGGTTACGAGGCCGGTCATCTTGAGTTTATTCATGTCGCGTCTGTGCATAGTGATGCTCGGCTGTGCGTTGCTGACGCCATGCGCTGTCGCGGCGCCGCGCGTGCCAAGTGCCGACAACGAGGTGCTGGAACGCCTGCCGGTGCGTCCGAACGACCCGGCGATGCGCGAAATCAGGGAAATGCGCAACGCGCTGGCACGCGATCCACAGAATCTCGAGCTTGCGGACCGGCTCGCGCGGCGCTATTTCGAGCAGGCGATGGCGCAGGGCGATCCGCGCTATGTCGGCTACGCGCAGGCCGCGTTAAAGCCGTGGTGGGACCTGCCCGAGCCGCCGGTGCGGGTGCTGGTGATGCGCGCCACCCTGATGCAATATCGGCACGATTTTACGGCGGCGCTTGCCGACCTCGCCCGCGCGCTCGAACGCGATCCGGAAAATGTGCGGGCATGGTCGTTGCGCGCGGCTATCCATCTGGTGCAGGCCGATTACGCGGCATCGCGGCGCGATTGCGCGGGCCTGGCCCGGCTGGTGGATGAACTAAGTGTGGTGGGCTGCACGGCGTTCATCGATGGTATGACCGGCAGCGCCCACGCGAGTCGAGAAATTCTGGACCGCGCGCTGGTGCGCGCCAGCGACGTGAGCGCGGAACAAAAATTGTGGATCCTGGTGCGGCTCGCAGACATGGCGTGGCGCCTCAATGACGCCAGGCTCGCGGAACAGTACTTCAAACGCGCGCTGGCGCTCGGCGTCACTGACGGATTTCTGCTCGCGGCGTATGCGGATTTTCTGCTTGATTACGGACGTCCACTGGAAGTCATCGCTTTGCTCAAGGACTGGACTCTCGCGGACCCGCTGTTGCTGCGCCTGGCTTTGGCTGAAATTGCGGCCAATGCCAATGGCGCGCGCGAGCACCAGGCGACGCTGGCCGATCGCTATGCCGCGGCACGCCTGCGCGGCGATACCACGCACGAGCAGGAGGAGTCGCGCTTTACCCTGCAGATGTTGAAACAACCCGCTGAAGCACTGCGTCTCGCGCAGAGCAACTGGAAGGTGCAGCGGGAGCCGCGCGATGCGCGCGTGCTGCTTGAAGCCGCAGTCGCATTGCGGCGGCCGGAAGTCGCGCAGCCGGTGCTCGACTGGATGGAGCAGACGCGGATAGAAGATTGGTATTTGCGGCGTCTTGCTGATCAACTGGCAGCGATGCGCAAAGGCAGCAAGTGATGCGCGCGGCGTGGTTGCTGGCATTGGCTTTGTGCGCGGGGTCGGCATTCGCCCACAAGCCGAGCGACAGCTATTTGTCGATCACGGCCGACGGCAGCGCACTGCATGGCCAGTGGGACATTGCGCTGCGCGACCTCGATTTCGCGATCGGGCTCGACAGCAACGGCGACGGCGAAATCACCTGGGGTGAACTGCGCACGCGTCATAACGAAATTGCCGCCTATTCGCTCGCCCGTCTGGCGGTAGGGCTCGATGGCGCGCCATGCCCGCTGCACGCAACCGAACACCTGGTCGACCTGCATAGCGACGGTACTTACGCGGTCATGCGCTTCGACGCGCAATGCGCAAAACCGGGTGCGTCGCTCGAACTCGGCTACAACCTTTTTTTCGATCTTGATCCGCAGCACAAAGGCTTGCTGCGGCTCGAATACGCAGGGGTCACGCGTACCGCGATATTCAGTCCGGAGACCGCCCGCCAGCATTTTGAGTTGACGCGGCCGAGCCGCTTGGTACAGTTCATCGATTACGCGCGCGAGGGCGTGTGGCACATCTGGCAGGGCTTCGACCACATTCTGTTCCTGCTGTCGTTGCTGTTGCCGGCGGTATTGATTGCGCTGTCCCGGGGAGTGCGCGCGCCGGGCGCAACGATCGCGGGCTGGCGCGCGGTCGATGCGTTCAAGCCCGCATTCTGGGAAGTGTTCCAGATCGTCACTGCATTTACGATTGCGCATTCGATTACGCTGAGCCTGGCCGCGCTTGGCGTGATCACGCTGCCGACGCGGCTCACCGAGTCGGCCATCGCGTTGTCGGTCATCCTCGCGGCGCTCAACAACATCTATCCATTGTTCCAGCGCCGGCGCTGGATGGTCGCGTTCGCGTTCGGCCTGATACACGGCTTCGGCTTCGCGAGCGTGCTCGCCGATCTCGGGTTGCCGCGGGACGCGCTGCTGCTCGCGCTGGTCGGCTTCAATCTTGGCGTGGAAGCGGGTCAACTCGTCATCGTCAGCATCTTTTTACCCACGGCCTACTGGTTGCGGCGCACCGCGTTTTACCAGCGTGCGGTATTTCTCGGCGGTTCGGTGTTGATCTGCCTGCTCGCCGCAGTGTGGTTTGCCGAGCGGGCTTTCAACCTCAAGTTATTGACGTTTTGATGTCATAATTAAAGGCTTAGCGCACGTTGCCCGAGCTGTTTTGAGTGCAAAAATGCCTGCTCCGCGAAAACACGAGGTTCAATTCATCCGCCGCCACGCGACTTCGGCGCTCACGCCCGCGCTGATGTTTTCGCTCGCGGTGCACGCGGCCGCAGGGGGAGCCCTCTTTCATTACTGGCACCATGCGGTCGTCGAACTGCCGCAACCGCTGACGGTGACCCTCGAAGTGCTGCCGCCTGTCGTAGTCGAAAGTATGCCGCCGGTTGAAATCAAGCCGTCAGCTCCCGCGCCGAAAAGCCGCACGCTGCCGGTGCCACAGATGCATCAGGCGCCGGCCCCGGCAGTGATGGCGGTGCAGCGGACGGACGCGGCGCCTGCGGTGGTCGCGGCGGCGGTGCCGGAAATCCCGCCTGCCCCTGTGGTGGTGGCGAAGGCGCCAGCGGTTGCTGCAGCGCCCGTTCGCGCGGACGCAGTCGAGCCCCCGCATTTCAACGTCGCCTACCTCAATAATCCGCGTCCTGCATATCCGCCGATCGCGCGCAAGCTCGGGCTTGAAGGCGTTGTGCTGTTGCGCGTCGACGTCACCGCCAAGGGAACGCCCGAGAAGATTGTCATTGCGCAGACTTCGGGCGCTACGCTGCTCGATGAGGCGGCACTGAAGGCGGTGCAGGGCTGGACGTTTGTGCCGGCGCGCCGCGGCGACACGCCGATCGCGCACCCGGTCGAAGTGCCGATCCGGTTTCAGCTCAAGAATTAGCCATGTTCGAGGAAAATTTCCGGCCGCGTCTTGCGGCTCGCGGATTTGTGTTGCTGGCCGGCGCGTGTTGCGTATCTGCAGCATTCGCCGCCGGCGTGCAGACGCTCGACACCGTGGAAGTCACCGACGCCGCCGACAATCTGCTCGGCACAGCCGACTCGGCCAACCAGGGCACGGTACTGAAACAGCAGATCGAAGCGCGCCCCAATTACCGGCCGGGCGAAATTCTCGAAGCAGCACCCGGCGTCATCGTTACCCAGCATAGCGGTGAGGGCAAAGCCAACCAGTATTTTTTGCGCGGCATCAACCTCGACCATGGTACCGACCTCGCGATCACCGTTGACGGCATGCCGGTCAATCAGCGCACGCATGGCCACGGGCAGGG
>JAIOOZ010000033.1 GCA_021414185.1 Betaproteobacteria bacterium | reverse complement strand
GAAATCGCCGAACCCGATTTGCGGTCCGGCAATGCTGGCGCTGCTTCGCCGCACGCGCGGCACGGCAGTGTCGGTGAAGAATGACGAAGCGCTCGCCGCGCAGGCCGAGATCTGCCGCGCCGAAGGTGTGTTCATCTGTCCCGAAGTTGCCACCACGCTGGTCGGCATCCGTAAAGCGGTCGAGTCAGGCGCAGTCGGTGAAAATGAAACCACGGTGTTGATCGGCACTGCGAGCGGCCTGAAGTCGTTGTCGCACGTCGCCGATCCATTGCGCTAGCGCCGGCCGGCGCACGGCGATTACTGGGCGCGATACTGGTTGACGAAGTCCCAGTCGATTTCCATGCCGAAGCCCGGCGCGTCGGTGATATGCACCTCGCCGTTCTTCACCTGCGGGCCGTTTTTGTAAATGCCAAGCCCCAACACGTCGCGCACCTTGTTGCCGATGGTTTCGACGGCAAAGCTCGCCGACGGGAAAGCCACGCACAAATGCGTGTGGATTTCGGGCGACAGATGCGGCGCGATGCGCACGTTGAACTGTTCCGCGACGTGGGCGACGCGCAGGCCTTCGGTAAAGCCGGCGTAGCGCGTGGAGTCGAACTGCGCGAAACGCAACGCGCCGGACGTGATGAAGTCGCGCATGGTGAAGCGCGTGAGTTCGCGCTCACCGTGCGCAAGCGGGATCGGGCTCGCCGCGGCAAGTTTCACGTAATCGGACGGCTGCAGATACCAGTGCAGCGGTTCCTCGAGCCAGAAAATGTCGTACGGCGCGACCGCGTGCGCGAAACGTATGCACTCCTCGACGTCATACGGCGCGTTCATGTCGAGCATGAACAGCGTGTCCTTGCCGATCGCCTCGCGGATCGCGGCGATGCGCTCGACCTCCTCGCCCATGTCCGCCCAGCAGCATTTCGCTTTCACCGCGCGATAGCCATTGGCGACGAACGACGCCATTTCGTTAGCGTAGGTTTCGATGGTGGCGTTGTCGCGGTAATAGCTGCCGGTCGCGTAGGTGAAGAACGATTTGCGCGCGCCACCCAGCAATTTGTAGACCGGCAGGTTGGCCGCCTTGCCCTTGATGTCCCACAGCGCAATGTCAATGCCGGCAATCGCGGCCATGATCTGCGGGCGCGCGCTGCGCGGCAACGGCGGCGGCAGGCCGCCGCTGCCTTGCAATCCGCCCGGACGCGGACAGGTCAGCAGAAAAAGTTTTTCCCACACTTCGGCGTGGCCCAGCGCGTCCATGCCCTTGATGATGTCGCCGAATTTCAGGATCCAGTCGCAGATCGTCTTCATCGGCTCGCCGTGCACCTTGCCGTAGCCTTTGATGCCGTCGTCGGTCGTCACTTCGACGAGGATAAAATGCGAGGTGCGGAACGTTTCGTGCGCGGTGGACAGCGGCACGGCCGTCGTCGCGGACAGTGGATGCACTGCGATGGATTCGATTTTCATGTTTTCGTATTCGGGTAGTTAAAAGTCATCTCAAAATCATTTGGAGCCGCAGATAAACGCCGATGAAATTCAAAAGCATGAATACTTTATTTGTCTTGGCCTTATCTGTGTACCCCTCAAGGGGGTATTAAAAAGAATGTATCTGCGTTTATCTGCGGCCAATTGTCGT
>JAIOOZ010000075.1 GCA_021414185.1 Betaproteobacteria bacterium | reverse complement strand
GCCGAACAGCACATCGCGCTTCTGAAGCAGCTCACCAATGCGTGCCGCACGCTGCGCAGCGAAATGAACCTCGGCCCGCAGCAAAAAGTGCCCCTGCTGGCACAGGGCGACCGCGCGATTCTTGGCGCAATTACGCAGTACCTGATACCGCTGGCGCGGCTGTCGGAAGTCGCCATCGTCGACGAATTGCCGCAGGCCGACGCGCCGGTCTCGATCGTCGACGATTACAGGCTGATGCTCAAAATAGAAATCGATCCCGCGGCCGAACGCGCGCGGCTCGGCAAGGAAATGGAGCGGATTGCCGGGGAAATCGGAAAAACGCAGGCGAAGCTCGCCAATTCGAAGTTCGTCGAGCGGGCGCCTGCCGCGGTGGTCGATCAGGAACGCCAGCGTCTCGTGGAGTTCGAAATGACGCTGGCCAAACTGCGCGCCCAGATCGAACGGTTGGGATGACTGGCGCGCCGGCTTCTATACATATTCCGTTCCCCCAGGCGGCGCCATGATCCACGCGCTGCGCGCATTCCGCTACCGCAATTTCCGGCTTTATTTCTGCGGCCAGTCGCTGTCATTGCTGGGCACCTGGGTGCAGCAGGTCGCCATGAGCTGGCTGGTCTACCGCATGACCGGCTCGGCCTTCCTGCTCGGCGTCACCGCGTTCGCCAGCCAGATCCCCATCCTGCTCTTCGCGCCGCTGGGGGGCTTGTGGGCGGACCGTTTCGACCGCCGCAAGCTGTTGATCGCGACCCAGGCGCTGGCACTGGCGCAAGCCCTGGTGCTGGCGCTGCTCACCTATTCGGGATTGATCGAGGTCTGGCACATACTCGTCATGGCCGTTTTGCTCGGCATCGTGATGGCGACAGACACGCCAGTGCGCCAGTCTTTCGTTTACGAGCTGGTGCCGTCGAAACAGGACCTGCCGGCTGCCATCGCGATGAATGGTTTCATCCAGAATGCCGGCCGCATGATAGGCCCCAGCGTGGCCGGGCTCCTGATCGCAGTGTCGAGCGAGGCGTTCTGTTTTCTCGCCAACGGAGTGAGCAAAATCGCCGTCATCGTGATCGTGGCGCTGATGCAGATCGACATACGCTCCGCCAAGGCTGCCAGCGCTTCCATCCTGCACGGGCTGAAGGACGGCGTGGTCTACGCTGCCAGTCTGCTGCCGGTGAAATTACTGCTGCCCATGGTCGCGCTGGTCAGTTTCATGGTGACACCGTACCAGGCCCTGATGCCGATCTTCGCGGCGGAAATATTCAAGGGCGATGCGCGCATGCTGGGCTTCCTGATAGGCGCCGCGGGCTTCGGCGGCTCCAGCGGTCTTGTTTACCTCGCTGCCCGCAAGGACGTGCGCGGTCTGACGCAGCATATCGTGTTCGGCGGGCTGCTCGCGGGCGCGAGCCTGATGGTGTTCGCCGAATCGACACTGCTGTGGCTGTCGCTGGGGGCGATCATGCTGACGGGCTTCGGCATCATACTGGTCGGCATGGGCACCAGCATGATCCTGCAAACCATAGTCGCCGACGAGAAACGCGGCCGGGTGATGAGCTTTTTCACCATGGCTTTCCTCGGCATGGGCCCGCTCGGCAGCTTCGCCGCCGGCGCGCTCGCGCACCGCATCGGCGCCGGCCATACCTTGTTTATCGGCGGCGCGTGCTGCGCGATAGGCGCGGCCGTGCTGTGGCGGCAACTGCCGCGACTGCGCGCCGACATCCGCGAGATTTACCTGCGCATCGGCGTGAGCAAACCGTAAGGGAAGTCGTAGCGACCGCGACGCCGATTGCCGCCCGCCATAGCGGCGGTTACACTGCCGCACAATATGGACATCGTTGCGCCGATAGCAATGGCGGCCGGCCTCGGCTGGGCGAGCGGGCTCAGGCTCTATGCGGTTTTGTTTTTTCTCGGCGCGCTGGGCTATTTCGGCGTGATCGCGCTGCCGCCCGACCTCGAAATTCTCACCCACCCCGCCGTCATGCTGGCAGCCGGCACCTTGTTCGCCATCGAATTCGGCGCCGACAAGATTCCCGGTTTCGACAGCATCTGGGACGCGTTCCAGACCTTCGTGCGCATACCGGGCGGCGCGCTGCTCGCAGCTGCCGCCGTGGCAGACCACAGCGCGGCCCTCGCGCTCGCCGCCGCACTGCTGGGCGGCACCTTTGCCGCGGGCGCGCATTTCACCAAGGCCGGCAGCCGCGTGCTGATCAATACTTCGCCCGAGCCGTTCAGCAACTGGGCCGCTTCGTTCACCGAAGACGCGCTGGCGGCGGGCATGGTGTGGTTTGTCTTCAAATACCCGCTGGCGCTGCTCGTCATCCTCATCCTGCTGGTAGCATTGACGGCGTGGCTGCTGCCGAAACTGTGGCGCGGCGTGCGCGGCGTACTGGCCGCGACGCGCCGGATTTTTGCTACTGCCGGCTGACGCCGCCGCGCAGCCAATTTATTACGCCAAGGAGAAACGCATGTTCGATCCGGTCACTCTGCCCTACGGGGCCAAGATGCTGTTCAACACCGTTCAGTTGAAACCAGGCGTCAGTCTCGACGAGGCGGAACTGGCAATAGGCGAAATGTGCAGCACCGTCAAGGCAACTTATGGCGGCGACAAAGGCGGCTTCCTCGCCGGCCAGGTATTTAAATTTTCCGGCTTCGTGTCGGACGAAGGCTCGCTGTGCGAAACCAAAAACACCGGCGCGCACATTGCGATCGTCACCTACTGGAGCTCGTTCGAAGCGCACGAGAAATCCCACGCCGACGGCGTGTTCAAATCCAAGTTTTCCGCGCTGGCCAACCTGTGCTCCGAGAGCAAGGAGCTCGGCTACGACATGCTGTGGCAGGGCGAAGCGGCGCACGCGAACGCTTGACGTCCAGGCCTCCACTGTTCAAGCGAAACGCGTCCCGGCGGCGCGCTGCAGGCTCTTTTCCCCACGTTCGCCGTAGCGCAGCTACTTGATGATTGCGGCCTGGCCTGTCTCCAGCGCCACCGAGGAAATGCTGTTTTCCCTGCAGTACTTTTCCCATGCTTTGCGGGCGCCAGGAAAGATCTTGTAGCCGAAATCGTCGCAGATAATCACTCCGCCTTTTACCAGTCGGGGATAAAAATACTCCAGGCACGCCAGGGTCGGATCGTACAAGTCCACGTCGACGTGGACGAATGCCCACTGCGTATCCGGCAGCTCCGAGAAAACTTCAGGGATGAAGCCGCGATGGAAAGTGATGTCCGGATAATCGCGAAATCTGGGCCTGACTTGATCCAGCGGTGCCGCGCCGTCGCCTTCGCCGAACGCGGGGCCCTTCACTACGGTGCTGCGTTCCAGTCCCAGCGGAAAGAAATCTTCTGATTGTGATTTTGGGAACCCCGCAAAGCTGTCGATCAGGTGGAAATCGCTGCCCGTATAGGCACCCAAATGCGACGCCACGGTACGACAGACAAACAACGCGCTGAGTCCCAGGAAGACCCCGCATTCCGCCCGTGCCCCGGGAAGGCTTAACGAATAAAGAAAATAGCGGGCAAGATGGGCGGCACTTTGCATGCGCGCAAATGCTCTCCATGGAGGAACGCCGGTACGCGTCTCTGCGGCGCATTGCGTGAAAAGGGGGATCAGGTCAAGTCCGGCGATCTTCGCATCTCCGTAGAGGATATTCAGGTGCAGGTCCGTTGGCGCGTTTCCGTGAAGTTCAATTTGGTCGGCCTGCTCTTCAAGCGGGAACGTAACCGAGGCATCGGCGTCACCGGCCCGCGGTTTGAGGAGTCGTGTCAGCGTTGTCTTGACGAATGATTTCAACATGAAGTCTGCGCCTAAGGATTCTGCGCAACCAGCGGCAGCTTCAGCGCGCGCCGCACTACCGCGACAAAATCACCGGGCGTGACCGCCGCCATATCGACCGCGCGCCCCGCAAAAAATCCGCGCACGTTGTGTTCCAGTCGCGCGACCGCCGTATCGCGCAGCGCCGCCTCGAGATCGAGGACCAGCCGCCGCGGCTTGATGGCACAGTCATGCGTGAACCAGACCTGCCTGATGAGCTGGGCGGGACGGTCATACACGAGACTGGCGTTCAGCACGCCACCCGCCACCTTGTGCGATGCCGCGCAGACAGGCGCCTCGGACAGCGGCCGCTGCATCAGGTTGATCCAGTCCGCCGTATCGATCTCCGCCAGCGCGCTGCGATAACGCGCATGCTCGGTCAGCGACAGGTCGCCGTCGTGGAATTCAGACTCGAACTCGCTCTCGAATGCTGCAACCAGGTTGCGCTTGATGAGGTCAGCATCGGGACATGCGCCCAGCAGGCTTTTCAGGTCGGTGACGCGCTCGCGCATCGCAGCAAACGCCGGATCGGACTGCGCCGCGAGCGGCGTGCGCATCACACGCCACCCGTCACCGGCATCCAGATCGATTTGCAGGATGCCCTGGTAGAGCAACGCATCGCCGTCGAAGGTGCCGCCGGCGGCGCCTATCCTGCGGCCGTCGACTTCGATGTCGTGGCGGGCGCGGAACCGCGCATCGACGCCGAGCGCGCCGACCGCCGCTGCCGCCGCATGGCAGATGCGTTTCGCAAGCGCCTGCATGTCGCTGGCGCCGATATCGCGGCGGTGCAGATACAGTGCCCAGCCCAGCTGGTCGCCATCGCAATAGACGGCGTCGCCGCCGGTGATGCGACGCTGGACCGCTATGTTGCGGGCAATACAATAATCGGGGTCGAATTCCTGGACAGCGCTTTGGCGATAGGCAAGCAACGCGCTGGGAGTAAAACGGCTGAACCGCAGGGTGCTCGGGATTTCCTCGGCTTGGCGCGCTTCAAGCAGCGCGCGGTCGAGCGCGACATTTTGCGCCGCGGAGCGCAGGCCGGTATCCATGACACGCCACATTTCGCTCATACGCTTTTCCCGTCATAACCGGCCGCCGGCACACAACGCGCGCGCCGCGCACGAAACAGCTATTCGGGCGGCTTGGCCTCGTGCAGGCCGCGTTGCGCGAGAAAACTTTCCAGCGATCCCTTCTGATAAGCACCGCTCATCACGAACTGGTCGAACTGCATGAAGGCCTCGACCGGGGTGCGCGAACCGCGACGCATGAGTATTTCCTTGCCCTCGGGGCTGACAAACATCCACGCGGGCACCGGACTCGACCGCAGGCGCTTGATGGCTTCGGCGCGCGTGAGTTTTTCGCCTTCCGGCAGGGTAATAATGTCAGCCGGGTTGCCGCGTATATCAAAATAGGCGAGCACGTAATGCTCGGTATAGCGCTTGCGCAATGCATCGAACGAGAACGTGTTCTTGTTGGCGATTTCGCAGTACGGACAGTCCTGAAAACCGAAGTAGACGAACATCGGTTTGTGCGTTTTTTTTGCCACGCGCACGGCGTCGTTGTATTCGACAAACGGCCAGCGGTCGGGAGTCCGCGCCTGCGCGGGCGCCGGCGCCAGCAGCAATACCGACGCCAGAACGATGAATCCAACCCATGCTTGCTTAACGATATTCATGCGTTTCAACGCGTCACCGCGGGTTATTTCTTTTTCATGAAAAACACGAATTCGCTGCTCGCGGTCTCCGACGACAACAGCTCGTTGCCGGTTTGTTTTGAAAACGCCTGAAAATCCTTGACCGCGCCGGGGTCCGTGGCGACCACGCGCAACACCTGCCCTGAAGTCATGTCGTTGAGTGATTTCTTGGTGCGCAGTATCGGCAGCGGACAATTCAGTCCGCGCGCATCGAGTTCCTTGTCGAAATGCATCCTCGCTCCCGGCTCGCAAATTTTGATTGGAATGTAATATACGGCGGCTGTGCGGTTCGTGCAAGGCGGGAACCTGCGGCATTGCGCCGCCCGGCGGCGCGCCGGCAGGCACCGGAGACTGACTGCTAAAAAACGCTGATGTTCTTGTCCGCGAGCAGTTGCGAGAGCCGCGTGTTCGCCATCGACAGGCGATCGACCAGGATCTCGAGGAAGGCGCCGTTGAAATTATGGCGGCATATCTCGGTGGCCTGCGCCAGCGATTCCGATTTGATTTCGATCACGGTGATGTCGGTCGAGGCCGTGACGCTCGCGGTGCGCTGAAACTGCTTCTTGCCGAGGTAAGCCATTTCGCCAAAGCAATCGCCGGTGCGCAGCACATTGAGCAATTTGCCCTGCTTGCTGATCTTGACTTCGCCGGCGGCGAGTATGAAAAACGATTTGCCGACGTCGCCTTCCTTGATCAGCACGTGGCCCGGCACATGTTTGCTCCAGGTCGTCACGCGCAGCACTTCCCATAATTCGACATCGGCGAAATTCTTGAAAAAGATCAGCTTGCGCAGCGCGTTGAACTTTTCGCTGTCGGGGATGTTTTTCTCGGGTTTCTGCAGGTTGCCGAACACGGCAACCAGTTCGTGGGAAATCTCTTCCCAGGTCTGGTAGCGGTCGGCGGTGTTTTTCTGCAGCGCGCGCTTGACGATAGCATCGAGCTGCGGCGGGATATCGGAGCGCAAGGTGCTCGGCGCCGGCGCTTCGGCGTTGATGATCTGGTAGATCATGCTGTAGTTGTTGTTGGCCTGGAACGGCAGCTTGCCGGTGAGCATCTGGAACAGCACCACGCCGAGCGAAAAGATGTCCGATTGGTGGTTGAGCTGCAGCTCCTTGACCTGTTCGGGCGACATATAGGCGGGCGAGCCGATGCCGGTGATCTGGGTCGTTTCGGTGGCGGTGGTCTGGGCGGCGCCGAAATCGGTGATCTTGATGTCGTTCTCGCCCGACAGCATGATGTTGGCCGGCTTGATATCGCGGTGGATGACGCCGTGCTTGGCCGCGAAATCGAGCGCCTTGCTGCACTTGAACACGATTTCTATGACTTTGTTGATCGGCAGCAGGTGTTCGGCGCGCGAGTATTGCTCGAGCGTCGTGCCGTCGACATACTCCATTACGATATAGCTGGCCTCGTCATCGGCGACCGCGTCGTAAATGCTCACGATATGCGGGTGCGACAGCTTGCCGGCAAGCGAGGCCTCGGTCACGAACAGCTTGCGGTAGCGGCGGCCGTGCTCCTTGTCGCCGAGCGCCTCCTGAAACACCACCTTCATCGCGACGTGACGGTTCACAAAAGGATCGAGCGCCTCGTACACGACGCTGGTGGCGCCTTTGCCGAGTTCGCGGATGATTTCGTACTTGCCGATCTTTTTGATTGTCATCGTATAAGTCCGTCGGCCGGGGCCCACCCCGGTAGCGAGGCCGATTAGTAAGTAAATACAATACCATAAAGCTGTATATTTGCGTGGCTTGTAACGTTTTGGCTATAAGCGGCGCGTTTCCCGGCGTATGCCAGGCGAATACGCGGGCATTTAGCGCGAACTCCAATAACGTAAATACCAGTTATGCTCGCGCAACCGAACTACCGGCGTTTTAAGTGCCGGAGCGGCAATTTTTCGACGCTTGATCCATGGAAAATGACGTAACACCGGCTGCAACCCCACCCGCGCCCGTCACGTTCGCGACCGCGTTCTGGTATTGGCTCAAACTCGGGTTCGTGAGTTTCGGCGGCCCGACCGGCCAGATCGCAATCATGCACCAGGACCTGGTCGAGAAAAAACGCTGGATTTCCGAGCAGCGCTTCCTGCACGCGCTCAATTACTGCATGGTGCTGCCGGGGCCAGAAGCGACCCAGCTCGCGACCTACATCGGCTGGATGATGCACAAAACGCGCGGCGGCATCGCCGCCGGCGTACTGTTCGTGCTGCCGTCCCTCATCCTGCTGATCGCGTTGTCATGGGTATACATGGCTTACGGCAGCCTGCCGGCCATCGCGGGCATCCTCTACGGCATCAAGCCGGCGGTCACCGCGATCGTGGTATTCGCTGCGTACCGGATCGGCTCGCGCGCACTGAAAAACGCGGCTTTGTGGTCGGTGGCGGCCGCGGCCTTCGTCGCCATCTTCGCGCTCAAACTGCCCTTTCCGTATATCGTGCTGGCGGCGGGCATCATCGGCCATTTCGGCGGACGCTACGCGCCGGACAAATTCGCCACCGGTGGCGGCCATGGCACCGCCGGCAAAAGCTACGGGGCGGCGATTATCGACGACGACACGCCGACTCCGCCGCACGCATTGTTCACCTGGGCGCGCTTTGCGCGGGTCTGCGCGGCCGGCGCCGTACTGTGGGGCGGGGTGATGGCGCTGCTGTGCGCGCGCTACGGCCTGGACGCCACGCTCACGCAAATGAGCTGGTTCTTCACCAAGGCGGCACTCCTCACCTTTGGCGGCGCCTACGCCGTGCTGCCTTATGTCTATCAGGGCGGCGTCGAAGAGTTTCACTGGCTCACGGCCACGCAAATGATCGATGGCCTGGCACTGGGTGAAACGACGCCGGGCCCCTTGATCATGGTCGTGACCTTCGTCGGCTTCGTCGGCGGCTGGACCAAGCAGATTTTCGGTCCCGACAGCCTGTTCCTGGCCGGCGCCGCCGCGGGCGTGGTCGTCACCTACTTCACCTTCCTGCCGAGTTTTATTTTTATTTTTCTCGGCGCGCCGCTGATCGAAACCACGCACGGCAATCTCAAGTTCACCGCACCGCTCACCGGCATCACGGCGGCGGTGGTCGGTGTCATCCTCAATCTCGCGGTGTTTTTCGCCTGGCACGTGCTGTGGCCCGACGGCTTCGACGGCCGCTTCGAATGGCCGGCCGCGGCGATCGGGGGCGCCGCTTTCATCGCGCTGTTCCGCTACAAAGTGGGCATCATTCCCGTCATCGCGGCGTGCGGCGCGATCGGCCTGCTGCACACCCTGTTCTGACGCGCCGGATCCGGCAAAAAACACGGTCGCGTTACTTGCGGTTTTCGCGCCGCGCCTCGGCTTCCAGCGTGCGCAGTTCGCGCAGCCGCGCATCCACGCTCGACATCTGGTAAAAATCGCCGTCGCCGCTTTTTTGCGCCAGCAGCAGTTGTTCGATCGCGGATTGCAGGTTGCCCACGCGGAAATACGCCTCAGCCAGCGCGCGGTGCTGCGGCAGGCGCTTGCCGAGCGCGGCATAACATTTCGCCTGCAATTCGTACATGCGGTTGTCAGACACCGAGTATTGCATCCGGCTCTCGACCAGTTTCAACGCTTCGCCCGGCTGGCGGCTGCCGAGCAGCACTTCCGCATAGTCGTACACCAGCGCGCGATAGCCGGGATGGCTTTTCAGTGCATCGCGGTAAGTCTGCACCGCCGTCCCCGCGTCGCCGCTGGCGACGTAATAACGGGCGGCCAGCGTGTCGACGGCGGCGTTGTCGGGCAACGCTTTGCGCAGCGCCTGCAGTTCCTTGCCGGCGCGCGCATACGCCTTCGTGCGCAGCAGTGCCGACACCAGGCCGTAACGGCTCGCCACTTCGCTCAAATACTTGCGCGCGCCCAGGCTTTCCTCGAAAAACGCCACCGCTTCGCGCGGGCTGTCCTGCGCTGCCCTGATCTTGGCGCGCATCAGCTGGAATTCGATGCTGTCCGGCACCTGGCGGTACGGCAGGTGCTGCGCGCGGCTCTGCATGTCCGCAATGCGCTCGTATGTCATCGGGTGAGTGCGCAAATAAGCCGGCGCGCTGGTTTCGTAAAAACGCGTGGCGCGCTGCATGCGCTCGAAGAAAAGCGCCATCGCCTGCGCGTCGAACCCTGCTTTTTCCAACACCTGGAACCCCACGCGATCGGCCTCGCGCTCGTGATCGCGCGTGTAATTAAGCGCCGACTGTATGGTGCCCGCCTGCGAAGCCATGATTGCCGCCTGCGATATCTCCGGGCTGGAGCGGGCGGCGAGCACCGCGACCGCGAGCGCCGCAAGAGAAGCAATCTGCGACTGCTTCTGCTGGGCCAGCATGCGCGCCATGTGGCGTTGTGTAACGTGCGCCACTTCGTGCGACACCACGCCGGCGAGTTCGGACTCGCTTTGCGCGGTCAGTATCAGTCCGGAGTTGATGCCGACGAAGCCGCCGGGCAATGCAAACGCGTTGACCTGCGGGTCCATAATGAGAAAGAAATTGAATTCCTGGCGCGAATCGGCGCTCGCGGCGACCAGCTTGTAGCCCAGCGCATTCAGGTAATCGGTGATTTCGGCGTCGTCCGAATAGCTGCGGTCGGCGCGTATCTCGCGCATGATGCTCTCGCCCAGCCGGCGCTCGGTTTGCGGCGACAGTTCGCTCTGCGATACATCGCCGAGATCGGGCAGGCCCTGGCCCAGCGCCGACGGCAACGCGCAAAAAAGCAAAGCCAGTATGCGGATAAACGGTTTCACTCAGCTATGATAATCCGAATCGCGCGAAGTTCCGCGGCGGGCACGACCGCGCCGCCGCGCGCGGCGCCTGGCCCGATGGAATATAAATAGACCCGCGTGCCCGCAACCAACTCAGGGCTGCTTTGCCTGCGGCGCAAAGTCCGCCAACTGGTAGCGCGCCACGCGGTATTCCGCACGCCGGTATTGGTACGGATTGCCGATATGCCACACCGCGCCAAGCGCGGACGGCGGTATTGGCGCGACCTGCGGCGGCGCGTCGAAACGCTCCATCATCTTCAGCACGCAAAACAGCGCGATCTGGTCAAGATGCCAGAACAGTTTTCCGCGCCCGACGAAATGGCGGATAAAATTCTCGACCGCTGAAAAATACCGCAGCGTGCCCGCAGTATTGTTCGCGATCACGATGTTGGCGACGATATCCAGCCACGGCGAATCGGGCGGGTCGCGCCGCACCAGCCCGATGTCGGCGCCGCCCACGCTGCCGACAAGTTCATCGAGCGGCGCCTCGAACACCGTGTCGATGTCGAAGCACGCAATGGTCTTCTGGTAATGCGCAAGCAGCGCCGCCATGCGCAGGAACCGCGCGCAGCTGTAAAACGTCCGCCGCAGATTGAAGTCCGGCTCTTCGTCGACCGGCGCGTACTCGTAAGTCGCCACGACGTTGCGCAATCCCAGCTGCGCAATCAGCGTTTCCAGATGCGCTGCAAAACCCTCCTCCGGATCGATGATGTGCAAATGCAGTAGCTTGCCGCCGGCGGCGTTCTGCGCGTAGGAGTTCATGAACGTAACGCCGTACTTGTAAAAATACCGGGCATCGCAACACGCGGCGACGACCGCATCGTATGGCGCTTCAATATGCGGCGCGCGCAGGTGCGCAAACTCGTCAGCCACTGCGACAGCGGAGGACGGCGCGATTTGCCGCCACACGCTTTGCCGGAAATTGATCAGGCCACAATGGCGGGCTTCGCGCGACACGCGCGCCGCGGTCTGAAAGTGCTGCTCCGCGGCTTCGTACTGTCCGAGTTCGGCCAGTATGCTGCCGAGGCGAGCTTCCACCAGATGCGATTCCGGTGCCAGCCGCGCAGCGTCGCCGATACATGCGAGCGCGTCGTCGAACTTCTGCTGGCCATGCAGAATTGCCGCCTTGATCAGCAAGGCCTCCAGATTGTCGGTGTTTCCGGCAAGCACCTGGTCGATGTAGTGCAGCCCCTGCTCGAGGCGGCCCACGCGCAAATAGCAGTCGGCGAGGCTCGTCAATGACTTGCGGTTGGGCGCAATCTGCACCGAGCGCTCGAGCAGCGGTATGGCGTCCTCGACCTGCAGCCCGCGTTTGGCAATGAGTCCCAGCAGCATTAACGCCACCGCGTTCGACGGCTCCACGCGCAATTGCTGCTCGCACAGCACGCGCGACGCGTCGAGTTCCCCCTGGTCGTAGGCATCGACCGCGCGCGACATCGCATCGCCGCTATCGCCCCCGACAGACTGACCGGAACTCATGGCAACGCGCGGCGCGACGGGCAGCGGACAATTGTTGTGATGGCGGCGCTCATGGTGTCTTATACTTGGCGTCTCGTACGAAGCGTGCGGGCGGCAGGCCCGGCACGATTGTACAGGAGCGCACCCTGCCCGGATGGAGACCCGCATTGAAAAAGCTGACTCATTTCAACCCGCACGGCCAGGCGCATATGGTCGATGTCGCCGGCAAGGACGAAACGCATCGTGTCGCCCGCGCGGGCGGCCGCATTGTCATGCAACGCGCAACCCTTGCCCTGATCGCCGCGGGCGGCGCGAAAAAAGGCGACGTGCTCGGCATTGCGCGCATCGCCGCCATCCAGGGCGCCAAACGCGCAGCCGACCTGATTCCGCTCGCGCACCCGCTGGCGCTCACCCGTGTCAGCGTCGAGCTTGCCATCGATACCAAACAAAAAGCCGTTACTTGCATAGCCCAGGCGGAAACGCGCGGCCGCACCGGCGTCGAAATGGAAGCGCTCACCGCGGTAGCTGCCGGTCTGCTCACGATTTACGACATGTGCAAAGCGGTCGACCGCGGCATGCGCATCGAAGAAATCTGCCTGCTGGAAAAAAAAGGCGGCAAGTCGGGCCACTGGGTGCGGAAGGCCCGCGCCTGAATTGTCCGACCACGCAGCAGGCGGAATAGACAGCCCCGCCAAACTTGGCTAGCATGAGCGTCCGCTGACACGGTGCAATCAAAATTCAGCCTGGATCGAAGCAAAAATCGATCCGGATACGCACCGGTCTCCGAAGGAGAAAAGATGCAACGATTACGCAGAACATTGCTCAAAGCGATTGGCGCCGCCGCGCCGCTCATGCTGGCCGCCGGCGCGGGCCTGTTGAGAACGGGCAACGCGCTCGCCGCGGTGTGGAACAAAACCGGTTTTGAAGCCAAGGCGGCCGCCGATGCCCTGAAATCGCTCGGCGTGGCCGGCGCGCAACCGAGCAAAGACATCACGCTGGCCGCACCCGATATCGCTGAAAACGGCGCGCAGGTGCCCATCACGGTCACCAGCAAAATTCCGAACACGCAGAGCATTTCGATCGTCATCGACAAAAACCCTTTTCCGCTCAGCAGCACGTTCGATTTCGTCAACGGCGCCGAAGGCTATGTCTCGACCAAGCTAAAAATGGGACAGACCTCGAACGTGATCGCGGTGGTCAAGGCCGACGGCAAATTTTTCACCGTCACCAAGGAAGTCAAGGTCACCATCGGCGGTTGCGGCGGCTGAACACGCTGCACATGTTCCTGACACTTAAATTCGCACAAGGAAATACGCATGGCTGAACCGATGAAAATTCGCGCCAAGATGGAAGGCGATGCCGCCGACGTCAAGGTGCTGATGAGCCATCCGATGGAAACCGGCCAGCGCAAGAACGAAAAGGGCGACCTGGTGCCGGTGCATTTCATTCAGAGCGTAATCGCCACGCACAACGGAAAAACGGTGCTCGACGCACAATGGAGCCAGGCGGTCGCGCGCAATCCCTTTCTCGGGTTTCGCGTCAAAGGCGCCAAACCCGGCGACAAAATCACCGTTAGCTGGACCGACACGACCGGCGACAAAGGCAGCATCGATACGACGGTAGCGGCCTGAACCGCCCCCCCAACACGCTCCGCCGAAACGCCGCACGCGCGATTGACTGATACGGGAATAGTGATGGCCAGGATTGCATTGACGGCAACTGGATTGGCATTGGCGCTGGCGGCCGCTCCGGTGCTGGGCGCCGGACCAGCCACCGCGAAGACGGCGGCAGCACCGCTCGAACTCAAGAAACCGGCATCCGCGCGGCCGTGGCAACGCTACAAGGTCGACTCACAGGGCTCCTCGTGGCCGCAGACAGACTGGCGGGATTTCAACAATCTGGCGGTCGGCAACGCGTCGCCCGCCATGCATCCGGCGCCCGGTTTTACTTTGCCGGTAGAAGGCAATGCTGACCGCGGCCGCACGCTTGCATACGATCGCGCGCGCGGTGGCAGTTGCGTGGTATGTCACGTGATGGGAAAAACGACGCCGGCGCAGCCCGGCAATGTCGGCCCCGATTTGTCGGCAGTGGGTGCCACGCGCGACGATCAATGGCTCTTCAACTATGTCTACGATGCGCGCATATACAACCCCAACAGCATCATGCCGCCGTGGGGCGCGTATCAGGTTTATCGCCTCGACGAGGTGCGGGACATCGTCGCCTTCCTGAAAACGCTCAAGGAACCTTACGAGATCACCGACAAGAGCGAAAACCCGAACACGCGCCCGGCACCGGTGGAAAGCCGCGACACTCTCGACCCCACCGAGAATCCCGGCATGTTCGGGCTCGACCGCGGCAAGGATGCGTTCAAACGCGCGGGCGCCAATGGCAAAGCGTGCGCGTCGTGTCACGCGGCGCCCGAGACCACGTTCAAGACGTGGGCGGCGCGCAT
>JAIOOZ010000074.1 GCA_021414185.1 Betaproteobacteria bacterium | reverse complement strand
TGCGACCTGATCGTCGCTTCCGAGCGCGCTGACTGGCGGTTGACCCAGGTCAAGCTCGGCATCATTCCCGCGCAGGCGGCGCTGGTGCGGCTGGCGCGCTGGGTCGGCAAGGGCAACGCAATGCGTCTCGGCATGGGTTTTCCGCTGAAGGCCGACGAAGCGCAACGCATCGGTCTGGCGCAATGGGTAGTGCCGCATGCGGAACTGATGGCGAAGGCGATGGAAGTCGCGGATTTCATCGCGGGCCATCCGCCGCTCGCGAGCCGCCTCACCAAGGAGTCGCTGAACCAGGGCATCAACATGCCGAACCTGGCCGACTCAGCATTGATGGACCTTTACCGGTTTACGACGCTGGAAGGCACGGACGACAAAAAAGAAAGCCACGACGCGTGGCGTGAAAAGCGCGATCCCAAAATCAAGGACCAGTAACCGGCAACGGCGCAGGCTCCGGTCATTACATTGAGGCAGGCAAGTTGAGTACCTTTGAATATCTTTTTAATCCACGCTCGATCGCAGTCATAGGCGCGAGCCCCGAGGCCAATCGTCCCGGCGCGCAAACCATCCGGGCGCTGCAGGACAACGGGTTCAAGGGCGGCGTCTACCCGGTCAATCCAAAGTACGGGGAGGTGGCGGGCCTGCGCTGTTATGCCGCGATCAAGGACGTGCCGAAACCGTGCGATATCGCGGTCATCGCCCTGCCTGCCGCGCTGGTGCCGCAAACGGTCGACGAGTGCGGCGCATACGGCGTGCGTTTCGTCGTGGTCGTCGGCGGCGGTTTCCGGGAGATGGGCAAAGAAGGGGAAGAGCGCGAGGTGCAGATGCTTGCTGCTGCGCGCAAGCACGGCGTCAGGATAGTCGGCCCCAATTGTCTTGGCCTGGTCAACGTCCATACGCGCGCCTACGCTGCATTCGGCAGTCTCGCGCGTCCGCCGGTGTTGCAGCCCGGGCCGGTGTCGGTAGTGATACAGAGCGGCGGCTTCGGCAACAGCCTGGTCGTGCGTTGCGCCGCGGCCGGCGTCGGCTTCCGCCAGGTCGTTGCCAGCGGCAGCGAAAGCGATCTGACGACACCCGAGCTGGTCGAGGCCATGATCGACGATCCCGGCACCAAACTCATCCTGATGTACATGGAAGGGATGAATGACGGCCGCCGCTTCGTCGCTGCGGCCGAGCGCGCGCTGGCAGCCGGCAAGCCCATCGTCGTCTGGAAAGCCGGCAATACGGAGCAGGGCGTCAAAGCGGCGGCGTCACACACGGCGAACATGACGGGCTCGTATGACATTTATCGCGCGGCGTTTCGTCAATGCGGCGTGGTGGAAGTGCATGAAATGGAAGAGGCGATCGACTGCATCCAGTGCCTGCTGGCATTCGGCGACCGGCCGGCGGGCGACGACGTGGCGATCATGGGCGGTTCGGGCGGCTCGGCCGTGGTGTTTTCGGACGCCGCCGATCAGTACGGCATCCGCCTGGCGGAGCTTTCGCCGCCGACACATACCATCCTGAAGAAAGTGCTGCCCGGCACTGCCTCGCTGGAAAATCCGATCGACTACGCTGCCGGTTTCATCACCGACGCGAACACGCCGCGCTTTCGCGAGGCGGTCGATGCGGTGCTCGCCGATCCGGCGGTGCACCAGTTGGGCGTGCTGTTCGCAACGACGACCGGCGAGCATGCGCGCAATGGCGCGACGGTGCTGGCCGAGGCAGTGCAAAAACACAAGAAGCCGATTTTTACTTTCCTGTCGGTGCCGCGGGAAACCACCGGCGGCGGCATGGACATACTGGAAAAAGCGGCGATTCCGATTTTGCCGTCGCCGACCCGCGTGGTGAAAGCAATGAAAGTGCTGTCGGACTACCAGCGTGCGCGGACACGTGTCAACGTTACGGTACAAACGGAAGCGCCTGCCGTAAAAAAATATCCATCAGGCACGCTGAGCGAACACGAAAGCAAGGAAATCCTCAAGACTTGGGGCATAGCCGTAACCACCGACCGCCTGCTGCCTGCAACTGCCTTGTATGCAGGAGATGCTGAGGGCACTTCGTTTCCAGTGGCGCTCAAAGTGGTCTCGCGGGACATACCGCACAAGTCCGAGATCGGCGGCGTGCGCCTCAATATACGCAACGACACTGAGCTCGCGGTTGCCGTGCGTGAAATGCTGGAACGCGTGCAGCGCGCAGCACCCAAAGCGAAACTAGACGGCCTGCTGGTATCGGAAATGATTACCGATGGCATAGAAACCATAGTCGGTGTGGTCAATGATTCCGTATTCGGTCCGGTAGTGGCGTTCGGTCTCGGCGGTATTTTTGCCGAGACGCTGAAGGATGTCACGTACCGGCTGGCGCCTTTCGGTCTAGAAACAGCGCATGAAATGATTGCCGAACTGCGTGCTTCCCCCATCCTGTCCGGCGTGCGCGGCAAGCCGGCCGGCGATATTCCGGCGCTGGCGCAAACGCTGGTCGCCGTTTCCGGGCTGGCGTGGCAGTTGCGCGACAGCCTCGAAGAAATGGACATCAATCCGCTGCTGGTGCGGCCCGTCGGCGTGATCGCCGCGGATGCGCTGCTGCGGTTTCGCTGATTTAAAGGGCTGAATACGTGGACGCCACTTTACAAAAACTGACCGACTTCACATTCAATCTCGAATACGCCGACCTCACGCCGGAAGCGATACACGAGTGCAAGCGCCGTCTCATCGACAGCCTCGCCTGCGCCATCGGGGGATTCAGTGCCGAACCCTGCGTCATCGCGCGCGCGGTTGCGGGCAAGGCCAGCAGTAAAAAAACGGCGCGTGTATTCGGCACGCTCGATCGCACGACGCCCGAACTCGCGGCGTTCGCGAACGGCGTGATGATCCGTTACCTCGATCTCAACGATGCGACCGGCAGCGGCGGCGGGCACCCCAGCGATGCGTTCGGCGCTTTGCTGGCAGTTACGGACCACCACCGCACCGACGGCAAGACTTTCCTGCTCGCGTCTATCATCGTCTACGAACTGTACCTGGGATTTTTTGCGGGCAACCGCATACGCAACCGCGGTTGGGACCACCTGGTTTATACGGTGCTGGCGGCGGCAGCAGGCCTCGCCAAAATCATGGGGCTCGATCACGCGCGCATGGCCAATGCGCTGTCTCTCGCGCTGACGCCCAATATGGCGCTGGAAGTCGCGCGGCGCGGCCAGCTCACGATGTGGAAAGGCGCTGCCGCCGGCAACGCGTGCCGCAATGCCGTTTTCGCAGTCGATCTCGCTGCAGCCGGCATGACCGGCCCTGACAAGGTGTTCGAAGGCGAGCAGGGCGTATGGAACGCGGCCGGGAAATTCGATTGGCCCGCACTGCCTGGCCCGCAGGGACATTTTCGCGTGGCCGACATCCAGATCAAGTTTTATCCCTGCGAATACCACGGCCAGGCGCCGATCGAAGCAATGCTCGCCATCCGCCCGCAGATCAATGCGGACGAGGTCGAAGCAATAGTTGTCACGACCTATTGGTTCGCATGGAGCGAAATCGGCAGCGAACCGGAGAAGTGGAACCCGACCACGCGCGAAACCGCCGACCACAGCATTCCGTTTCTGGTCAGCGCCGCACTGCTGTACGGCTGGGTCGATGCCGGGACTTATGCCAAAGAGCGCATGTTCGATCCGAAGCTGCGCGCGCTGATACAGAAAGTCCAGGTCATTTACGACAAGGAACTGGACAAGCTGCAGCCGCAGAGCGTGCCGTGCCGGATGGAAGTTGTGCTCAAGAACGGCAAACGCATAGCCAGTAACATCGACCATCCGCTCGGCCATGTCCGCAATCCGGCGAGCGACAAAGACATCGAAAGAAAGCTGCGCGGGCTGAACGAGGGGTTTCTGTCGCCGCGGCGGTTGTCGCGTTTGCTGAAACTATGCTGGAAGCTGGAGGAACTTGAAGACGTGTCGGAACTGGTTTCAGTGATGCGCGTGCAGAAATGATGCGCGTATTGCGCTGAACCCGGCGCGCATCGATCGTACGGAGGAGATATGGCATATTTCAATAGAACGACTAACCTCGCACAGGCGGCGCTTGCGGTTATGGCTGCGTTATTCGTCATTTCGGCCGCTTTTGCGCAACCGGCCTGGCGGCCGGACCGCAACGTCGAGCTCATCGTGGGTTCGACGCCTGGCAGCGGGCAGGACAAGACCGCGCGCGTTATCCAGAAAATCTGGAAGGACGCGAAGCTGGTTGAGGTGACGAGTTCCGTGGTCAACAAGGCGGGCGGCGGCGGCATCATAGCGGACACCTATGTCAGTCAGCGCGCGGGCGATGCGCAGACATTGATGACGGCGTCGCCGACGCTGCTGACCAATCATATCGCCGGCCGCAGCAAGTTGAATTACACCGATTTCACGCCGGTCGCGCTGTTGTTCGACGAATACATCGCCTTTGTGGTGCGTCCCGAGTCTGCGCTGAAGAGCAGCGCCGATCTGATCGCGGCGCTCAGGAAAGATCCTGCGTCGGTGAGTTTTGGTTTCGGCACCAGCATCGGCAATGCCAACCATATTTCAATCGCGCTGCTCGCAAAAGCGCTCGGCGTGGACGTCAAACAGATGAAGGTCGTGGTATTCA
>JAIOOZ010000073.1 GCA_021414185.1 Betaproteobacteria bacterium | reverse complement strand
CCGTCGAGGAAGAGCTGCGCGTCGGCTTCGTGGGAAAGATATTTCGGGTCCATCGCCGCCTGCTGCAGCGGATCGCGCGACTGCAGGTGCACGGTGCCGCGCGAGCGCGGCTGCAGTACGGTGACGCCGAACGTGAAGCCGGGGAACTGGTCCATGCCGTAGCCCGGCGTGCGCGCGTAGCGGTCTTTGCCTGAAAGCGGCAGCAGACGCAGCACGAGATCGGGCTGCTTCAAGTCCGGTTGGCTGCGGAAATTCATCTGCGCCGTCGCCGAGCAGATGGTGAGCAGGCCTTCGCGCTTGAAGATGAAGCGCAGGCCTTCCTTGAACTTGAGCCACGGGCTTTGCAGCACGTCGTTGATGGTGATCGGCTGCGAGCACTCGAACGTGAGTCGCGTGTTCGGATGGTCGCGCAGGTTCTCGCCGACGCCCGGCAGGTTATGCACGACACTCACGCCGTGCTTCTGCAGGATTTCGCTGTTGCCGATTCCCGACAGCTCCAGCAACTGCGGCGAGGCCAGCGGTCCCGCGGACAAGATGACTTCACGCCGCGCACGCACTTGCAGCGTCGTATCGCCGAGCTTGTATTCCACGCCGGTCGCGCGCTTGCCGTCGAGCACGACGCGCGTCGCTGTAGCGTTCGGCAGCACGGTGAGATTCGGGCGGTCGATCGCCGGTTTGAGATAGCCCTTGGCCGAGCTGTTGCGCAGGCCGTTGCGCGTCGAGTACTGGAGGTGGAACGCGCCCTCGTAACTGCCGTCGTTGTAGTCCTTCAGGCGCTTGAATCCCGCTTCCGTGCACGCGTCGACGAAAGCATTCGACAGCGGATCGAAATTGTCGAGGCTGGTGCAATGGATGGGGCCGCCGCGGCCGCGCACTGCGGCGTCGCCTTCGGGGAAATCCTCGAGCCGCTTGAATATAGGCAGCATGTCCGCATAGCCCCAGCCTTTGCAGCCCTGGTCGCGCCAGTTGTCGTATTCCTTGGGGTCGCCGCGCACGAACAGGTTGCCGTTCACCGAACTCGAGCCGCCGATCACGCGGCCGCGCGCCCATTTCTGCGTTTTGCCGTTCAAATGGGTCTGCGGCTCGGTCTGGTACGGCCAGGTCCAGCGCGTGTCGTTCAGCACGTTGGCGACCATCAGCGGGATCTGGATGTTGTAATTGGTGTCGCGGCCGCCGGCTTCGAGCAGCAGCACACTGTGCTTGCCGTCGGCGCTGAGCTTGTTCACGACGGCGCAGCCGGCGGAACCTGAGCCGACCACGATGAAATCGAACTCCGCCTTGTCCGGAACGGAAGACACGTACATCTGGAACCTCCTCCAAGCTTTGATTTGTTGCAGGGTTGCCGGGCCTCGGGTGCCCGCACGATACATTTGTTATTATCGCAGTCCGGCCATCAACACGGGCCAGCGCGAAGACGCAGTTTAAACCAAAGCGGCGTCGCGCATCAGGAGAAGGAAAGTACCCCATGAAGTTTTTGTTTCGTCCGCACGTTGCAGCAGTGATGCTGGCGATTTCCGGCACTTGCAGCGCTGCCGAAACCATTTCGTACCCGGAAAAGCCGATCCGGTTCGTCATTACGTTCGCTCCCGGCGGCGGCACCGACCAATTCGCGCGCGCGATCGCGGCGAAATTCAATGAGGCGTGGGGGCAACCCGTCATCGCCGACAACCGCGCCGGCGGCAACGGCAACATCGGGGCCGACGTGGTGGCCAAGGCGCTGCCCGACGGCTACACCATATTGCTGACGACCAACGCGACCATCGTAATCAACCCGCACCTGTCCAAACTGCCGTACGACCCGGTGCGCGACTTTTCGCCCATCAGCCAGGTGGCGTCGCTGCCGTTCATCCTGCTGGTGCATCCGAGCCAGCCGGTGAAATCGGTGCCGGAACTGATCGCGCTCGCCAAGGCCAAGCCGGGCGCGCTGAATTTCGGTTCGTCGGGCGGCGGCGGGGGCGCGCACCTCGGCGGCGAGATGATGAAAACGATGGCGAAGATCGAGATGACGCACGTGCCTTACAAGGGGGCGGCGCCCGCGCTGATTGCGCTGCTCTCCAACGAAGTACAACTCATGTTCGTCAGCATCCTGACGGCAACACCGCTGGTCGAAGCGAACCGCGTGCGAGCGATTGCCGTCAGCGGACTCAAGCGCTCACCCGCGTATCCCAACGTGCCCGCGGTGGGAGAATCGCCGGGCCTCGCCGGTTTCGAAACGGATCTGTGGTACGGCATGCTCGCACCCGCCAAAACCAATCCGCGCATCGTCGACAAGCTGTACCAGGAAACCAAACGGGTATTGGCAACGCCTGAGTTCCGCAACCGTTTCGAGCCCACCGGCACGCAGATGGTCGGCAGCTCGCCGGCAGAATTCGCGGTGACGATCAAGAAGGACCTCGCCAAGTGGGCCACGGTCATCAAGACCTCCGGCGCCAAGCTGGATTGAAAGGAGAATTGCTTTGAAAGCGCAGAAAAAACCGCCGACATGGCCGGACGAAATCTACGACGTATTCAAGCAGGTGAACATACGCCAGGTCGCCTATGTGCCGGACGCCGGGCATACGCGGCTGATCAACCGCTGCAACGCCGACAAGAGCATGAAGGTGATATCGCTCACGACCGAGGAAGAGGGCGTCGCGATGCTCGCGGGCACCTGGCTCGGCGGCGAGCGCGGCGTGCTGCTGCTGCAGTCATCGGGTGTGGGCAATTGCACCAATCTGCTTTCCATCATGCACGAATGCCGTTTTCCGCTGCTGATGATAGTCACCATGCGCGGCGAGTGGGGCGAGTTCAATCCCTGGCAACTGTCGATGGGACAGGGCACCCCGCCAGTGCTGCAGCATTCGGGTGTGATCGTGCAGCGCGCCGACCGTGCGGAAGAAGTCGCCGAGCACGTGTTCGCCGCCGCGCAACTGACTTTCAACACTTCGCGCCCGGTCGCGCTGCTGATTTCGCAGCGCGTCATCGGCTTCAAGGACTGGAGCAAATAGCCATGGCCAAAAAAATCAAGGCAACACTCGACCGGCGCGCCTGCATCAACCAGATACTGGCCAAGCGCGGCGACGCGCTGATCGTCACGGGGCTGGGTTCTTCGTGCTACGACGTCGGCGCCGCTGGTGATCATCCCAATACTTTTTACCTCTGGGGCGGCATGGGCGCTGCGGCGATGGTGGGCCTCGGGCTCGCGCTCGCGCAACCCAAGCGGCAGGTCATCGTCATCACCGGCGACGGAGAAATGCTGATGGGACTGGGCGCTCTCGCGACCATAGGCACGCAGGGCCCGCGCAACCTCGCCATCGTCGTCATCGACAACGAGCTTTACAGCGAAACCGGCATGCAGCCCACGCACACCAGCCGCGGCGTCGACATGGCGGGAATAGCCAAGGCCGCGCAGTTCGCGCGCAGCGGCACCATTTACACCGAAGCGCAGATGAAGTCGTGGGTGCCCAAGCTTTATTCGCCCGCCGGTCCCGCGTTCGTCGCCATCAAAGTCAACAACACGCGCTACCCGATGTCGATCCGGCTGCGCGATGGCGCCCACATCAAGAACCGTTTTCGCGAAGCCCTGCTCGGCAACGCGGCATTCGATTAGGGAAAAGCCATGAAAGCCGAAACCTTGCCATCGCCGCTGCTCGCGAAAGAGTTGATCGATTTTCTGCAGGGGTTGCAGATCGAGAAAGTGCCGGCGCCGGTCGCGGACATTGCGAAATGGTGTTTGCTGGATTCGCTGGGCTGCGCGCTGTTTGGTTCGCAGCAGGAATGGGCGCGTATCATGCTTGAAGAAATGTCAGCCGAAGGCGGGCAGGGTGTCAGCACCGTGATCGGCCGCGACAAGCCGCTGCCGGCGCCGGCAGCCGCGCTGTGCAACGGTACCGCGGCGCATGGCTTCGAGCTCGATGAC
>JAIOOZ010000072.1 GCA_021414185.1 Betaproteobacteria bacterium | reverse complement strand
TGTTCAGGAGCCTCTCCGGCGTCGACTTCACGATACTGCTGTACAAAGGCGGCTTCCCGGCGATGATAGATGTGATGGGCGGGCAGTCGCACATGACGGTGGGCTCGATCGTGCAGTCGATACCGCACATCCGCTCGGGAAAATTGAAGCCGATCGCCACCGGCGACGCCACGCGCGCGGCCACGCTGCCCGACCTGCCGACCATCGCCGAAGCCGGCGTGCCGGGCTACGACGCCAGCAACTGGTGGGCGGTCGCGGCACCCGCGTATACGCCCGCTGCGACCATAGCGAAACTCAACGCGGCGATCACGGCGTACCTCAATATGCCGGAGACGCAAAAACGTTTCACGTCTGAAGGTGCCGAAGTGGACATCAAGACGCCGGCCGAACTCAAAAAAATGATTCCGCTCGACATGGCAAAATGGGCCAAAGTCGCCAAAGAAGCGGGCATGCGCGGCGAATGAGCCGGCGCGCGTTGTGCGCGAGACCCGCATTGCTGCGGGGGAAAATCTTTTACCGCAAAGGACGCGAAGGACGCGAAGGGAAGCTTTAGAATCACGTAGGGTGGGCAACTTGTTGCCCACGCGGAAAACTGAAGTATTGACGCGATGGTGGCAGGGCGTACCGGAATTCCGGCGGCGTGGGCAACAAGTTGCCCACCCTACAAGACTTTTTGTGTTCCTTGGGTTTTCCTTTGCGTCCTTCGCGTCCTTCGCGGTTCAGGATTGAATAGAAGTCTTTAACGGATATGGCAGCCCGCCATCACCACCACGTCTACGTCGTCCTGCTGTCGCAGGACGTGCTGTACGAACCGAAGTTCGTTAAATGCAATCCTGACTACGATCCTGCCAAGCCCTGCGTGTATGTAGGCATGACGGGGCTAGACCCCGATGCAAGGTTCGACAAGCACAAAGCAGGCGTGCGCGCCAACCGCTACGTGCAGAAGTACGGACAGCGGCTGTTGCCCGAGTTATACGAGTGCTACAACCCGATGCCGTACGCGGCAGCGGCCGAGATGGAGGTCGAACTCGCGATCGCGCTGCGGGAAGCGGGCTACGGAGTGTGGCAAGCTTGAAAAGCGTAGAGAGGGGAGAGGAGAAAGGCGGGAGGGGGAAAAGCTTTAGAGCCTTTGCACCTTTCCCCTCTCGCCTCTCCCCTCTCTTGCAGATTTCACGCACCGCGTGAAATCTGCGCATGCAGATCGCGATAGCGCGCGCTGATGTCACTCCCGAACAGCGGATCGGGGCCCGCAGGGACGGCGGCGACAACTGCGGCCCAGTCTTCCGGCGTGAGCAATTCCGCGGCGAGCGGGAGTATCTCCGCTTCTTCGGTCGCGAGGTGATGGCGGTAATAGACGAGGTAGGTGGCGGCGGCGGCTTCGACCTTGTCGCGCGGGACTACCGTGTCTTCGAGAATTGAATCGAGATAGTTGAGCAGATCGTTTCCCGCGACCTCGATTACGCGGTGCTCCTGCTGCAGGCGCGCAATCGCGACCCGCTTGTCGGGATAACGCTCGACCATGCGTTCGAACGCGACGTCTTCGCGCGGATGGTGAAAACGGCTCGCGTAATGCTGAAGGTAATGCACCGCCTCGCGCATCAACTCGTAGTCGGATTGTCCGCCGAAATGAAACTCGCTCATCTCCTTCTCGACGAAATCGAGCAGCCGCGCAAAGCGCATGTGCTCGCGATGCCACATGGTGACCGGATCGCTCATGTCGATTGCCTTTCTTTGTCGTGGCGCCGGATGCGCCGCTCGTTTACGCGATTATTTCCCAGGCGCGCGGCGCGCTGTTTGACCTGCGTCAACAATGAAGCTCATGGTGGCGGGTAGGCAGGTGCGCGGGCGGGCGCCACGCCGGCCCGGCCACGGGGTTGCATCGCGCGCAACTTCCCGCATACTACCGATTCCTCAGCCAAGCAGAAGCATCCATGTCGCGACGCGAAGATCATCGTTTGACCACCGGCCACGGCCGTTACACCGCTGACTGGAACCTGCCGGACCAGTTGCATGCGGTATTTCTGCGCGCGGACCGCGCCCATGCTGAAATCGTCAGCCTGGACGCTACACGCGCATTGGCGCAGCCCGGCGTGAAGGCCGTGTTTACCGGCGAAGATGCGCGCGCGGCCGGCTTCAAATCATTGCCCAACGTAGTCAATTACACGGGCAAAGACGGCCAGGTAATGCTGAAGCCCCTGCATCCGGTGCTGGCGCAAGGCCACGTGCGCTTCGTCGGCGAGGCAGTCGCCATGCTGGTTGCCGAATCGGCGGCCATCGCGGAAGACGCGCGTGATCTCATAGAAATCGAATACCGCGATCTGCCCGCCGTCGCCACGTTCGATGCCGCGACGGCTGCCGGCGCACCGCAGTTGCACGCCAACGTGCCCGGCAATCTCGCATTCGAATACGAATCCGGCGACGAGCAGGCGACTGCCGCGGCGTTTGCATGCGCGAAATACGTGAGCAAGGTCACGGTCGAAAGCCAGCGCCTCGTCGGCAATATGCTGGAGCCGCGCGCCTGTCTCGCCGCGTATGACGCGGCCAGCGGTGTTTACACTTTGCACCTGCCGCTGCAGGGCATAGGCGGCATGCGCGGCCAGCTTGCGGCGGTGACCGGGCTCGATAAAGAGAAGCTCGATATCGTCACGCAGGACGTCGGCGGCAGTTTCGGCGTGCACGGTGCCGCCTATCCTGAATATTTCGCGCTGATGTTGGCGGCACAAAAGCTCGCGCACCCGGTGAAATGGGTGGGTACGCGCAGTGAAATCTTCATGAGCGATTTCCAGGGACGCGCGTTGTCGCTCACCGGCGAACTGGCGCTCGATGCCGACGGCAAGATGCTGGCGATCCGTTTCGACGACCGTGCCGATCTCGGCGCGTATGCGGCGGCTTTCGGGCCGTATATCGCGACCAAGAATCTGACGATTACGATGGGCGGCGTTTATCGCATACCCGCAATGTATGCGCGCTCGCGCCTCGCCTATACCAATGCCACGCCGGTTTCGGCTTATCGCGGCGCGGGACGTCCCGACATTGCGTATGCCATCGAGCGGCTCGTCGATTATGCCGCGCATGAACACGGTTTCGACGGGCTCGAATTGCGGCGCCGGAATTTCATTACGCGCGCGGCCATGCCGTACACCACGCCGAACGGCACTACCTACGACTCCGGGGATTTCTCGGCGGTGATGAAGGACGCTTTGAAGCATGCCGACTGGTACGGCTTCGCGATGCGCCGCACGGCCAGCGAGAGCGCCGGCAAGCTGCGCGGCATAGGCATCGCGACTTATCTCGAAGCGGGCGGTGGTGGCAGCGCGCCGAAGGACCAGGTCGCGGTAGAGTTCGATGCGGATGGCGGCATGAAATTATTCGCGGTCACGCATGCGTCGGGGCAGGGACATGAAACGGTGTTCCCGCAAATCGTTGCTGAAACCCTGGGAATAGATGCGGCGTTGATCCGCTTCGATCCGCAGACGCCTGCCGCCGCGTTGACGGGCAGCGGGACCGGCGGTTCGCGTGGCGCGCTGGGCACCGGCAGCGCGTTTCGCGTGCTCGGCGAAAAGCTGATCGAGATTGCGCGTCCCCACGCCGCGGCGCAGCTGAAGGTCGAAGAGAGCGAGTTGCGCTACAGCGAAGGGAAATTCCACGCCGGCGACCGCTCGCTCGGTTTCATCGAACTCGCGCGCGCGCTGGCGGGCGCCACGCCGCACCCGCTGAATACGGTAGCGGAAGGCAGCTTCGGTGCGACCTATCCGAACGGCTGCCACATCGCTGAAGTGGAAATCGATCGTGAGACGGGCATGGCAACCATCGCGCGCTACACGGCGGTCGACGATCTCGGCAATGTCATCAACCCGGTGCTGGTCGAAGGCCAGGTGCACGGCGGCGTGGTGCAAGGCGCGGGCCAGGTTTTCGGCGAGCACGCGATTTACGACGAGGCCACTGCGCAGCTGCTCACCGGCAGTTTCCAGGATTACACGATGCCGCGCGCCAGCATGCTGCGCGACATCGCAGTCCACGATTATCCGGTGCCGACGCCGACCAACGCGCTCGGCGCCAAGGGCGTAGGTGAATCCGGCTGCAGCGGTTCGTTGCCCGCGCTGGTCAATGCAACCGTCGATGCGCTGCGACCTTTCGGCATCAACCATCTCGACATGCCCTTCACGCCGTCGAAACTCTGGCACGCGATGCGCGGCGCGCGAGCGCGTTAACGAGTTTGAATTAGGCTGCGTCGTTCCCGCGCAGGCGGGAACCCAGGTTTGCGGGGGTTTCTGGATGCCCGCCTTCGCGGGCATGACGAACTCGGAGATTCGTCAATTTTGCGGATCGATGCGGCGGAATTTCTGCACGCGTTGTCCGGTGTTGACCTCAGTCGTGTAAACGTTGCCCTGCTTGTCCACCGCGAGGTTGTGCACGACGTGGAACTGCCCCGCGAAGCGGCCCGGCCGGCCGACACGGGCGAGCGTTTCGTTGGTGGCGCGCTCGATGATGCGCAGTTCGTTGTTGACACCATCCGCCATGTAAATGAATTTCTGGTCGCGGTCGGGTGAGAACACGAGTTCGGATACCGATCCGTTCAGGCGCGTGTTCTTCTCGAAGAACGCTTCCGCGACGAAAGTGCCGTCTTTCCTGAACATCTGCACGCGGTCGTTGGTGCGATCGCAGACGTAGACCAGCCCGTCTTTGGAAAAGCGCACGCAGTGCACCGGCCGGCCGAATTGCGCGGCAGGCGGCAGCGCCGGGTCGTAAGCCGGAGTCTTGTCGTCGCTCGGTGCTTTGCCATATGCGCCCCAGTGCCGCTTGTAAGCGCCCGTTTCCGAGTCGAACACGATGACGCGCCGGTTGCGGTAGCCGTCCGCGACATAGACTTCTTTCGCCGCCGTATCGACATTGAGATCGGCGGGGCTGCCGAGGTTCGCGGTGTCGTTGCTGCCTTTCGACTGGCCGCTCTTGCCGATCTGCAGGACGAATTTGCCGTCGAGCGTGAATTTAAGGATTTGCGAGTCCTTGCTGCCGCTGCCCGCCGTCCACACGAAGTCGTTGTCGTCGATAAAGATGCCGTGCTCGACTTCGGGCCATTCATAACCTGCGCCGCTGCCACCCCAGGCTCGCACCAGGTTGCCCGCTTCGTCGAACACCAGTACCGGTGGCGCGGCGTAGCAGCACTTGCTCCACGGTGGATTCTGCTGGGCGCCGACTTCGCGTTCGGAGAGCGAGCGCGGGCGATGGATGATCCAGACATGGCCGCGCTTGTCGACCGCGACGCCGGACACCTGGCCGAGGATCCAATTGTGCGGCAGTGGCTTGGGCCAGAACGGGTCGACCTGGAATTGCGGCACGCCGCCTATTTTCTGCGCCGCCGCCACATTGACGACGTTGGTGCCGGGCAAGATCGTCACGCGCTGTTCGGCGGGCACTGCGCGCGGTGCAGCTCCCATTACGGGCGCGGCGATTCCTGACTTGGTTGTTTCGGATTCGTTTTGCGCGAGTGCGGCCGGCAGGCAAACAGCGGAAGCAACAATGGCGAGACGCGCGGCAAAGCGCAGCGCGTGGCCTGTGAAATTCGGCATGATCTCCCCCAGTGGTTTTTATGTTTTGTGCTGCC
>JAIOOZ010000091.1 GCA_021414185.1 Betaproteobacteria bacterium | reverse complement strand
CATTCCGACGCTCGACGAGACCGGGCTCAAAGGCTTCGAAATGACCAATTGGTACGGGATAGTCGCGCCGGCCGGCGTGCCGCGCGATATCATCAACAAGATGAACGCCGACATCAACAAGGCCCTCCAGGACCCCGGCGTGCGCAAACGGCTGGTCGACGTCGGCACGGAAATCGGCGGCGGCACGCCCGAAGCGTTTGACGCTTTCATCAAAACCGAAATCGCGAAATACACCAAGCTGGTCAAAGCCGCCAACGTGCAGCTCGACTAGATCCCGCACCGCCCCGAGGAGAAACCATGAAAATCCGCTCGCAACTTGTCATCGCGCTGGGCCTGCTGTGCGCCACGGGTGGCGCCGCGCTCGCCCAGAGTTACCCAACCAAACCGATCCGCATGATGATCGGCTTTCCGCCCGGCGGCGGCACCGACATCATCGGCCGCATCGTCGCGCAAAAACTCGGTGAAGCGCTCGGCCAGCAGATCATCGTCGACAACCGCGGCGGCGCCAGCGGCCAGCTTGCGGCGGAACTCCTGTCGCGGGCCGCGCCCGACGGTTACACAATCATGATGGCGCACATCGCGGCGGTCTCCATCCTGCCGTCGCTGGTCAGCAAGTTGCCATACGACGCACAAAAAGATTTTGCCCCGGTATCGCTTTCCGCCATCGGCCCCAACCTGCTGGTGGTGCATCCTTCGGTGCCGGTCAAAACGGTCAAGGATCTCATCGCACTGGCGAAGGCGCGGCCGGGCCAACTGCAGTACGCGTCTCCCGGCGCCGGCACCGTGCAGCATCTCGCCGGCGAGTTGTTCAAGCTGCAGGCCAAAGTCGACATGCTGCACGTGCCGTACAAGGGCAGCGGGCAATCGATCGTCGATCTCATCGCCGGCCACGTCCATCTCGATTTCGATGCGGTGCCGCCGGTCATCAATCACGTGCGCCAGGGCAAATTGCGCGCGCTGGCCGTCACTTCGGCAAAGCGTTTTTCGCTGCTGCCCGACATGCCGACCGTCGAGGAATCCGGCGTGCCGGGTTTCGACATGAGTACCTGGTGGGGCATAGTCGCGCCCGCGGCGGTGAGCAAAGACATCATCAACAGGCTGCATACCGAGATGGTGAAAGCCATCCGGCAACCCGATGCGAAAGAGAAAATTTCGGGCGTGGGCGCGGACATCGTCGGCAATACGCCGGAAGAGTTCGCCGCGTTCATCCGCACCGAAACCGAAAAATACGCGCGCATCGTCAAAGCCGCCAACATCAAGATCGATTAAATGACCGCCATGCCACCGGTGCTGGTAACCCGCGACGGCGTGATCGCCACCGTCGCGTTGAATAACCCGGCGAAACTCAACGCGCTGAACAAGCCGATGTGGGAAGCGCTGGGCGCCGCGATGCGGGAGTTGTCCGCCGACGATGCGCTGCGCTGCGTCGTGCTGCGCGGTGCCGGCGACAAGGCGTTTGCGGCCGGCGCCGACATTTCCGAGTTTGCGACCACGCGCGCCGACGCGGCGCAGGCGAAAGAGTACGGCGAACTCATTCACCAGACCATGCAGGCGGTGGCGCGCTGCCGGCACCCGGTCGTCGCCATGATCAAGGGCGCGTGCGTCGGCGGCGGCCTCGAAATCGCGGCGATGTGCGATATGCGCATCTGCGGCGAATCCAGCCGCTTCGGCGTACCGATCAAGAACCTCGGGCTCACCATGGGCTACGGCGAATTGCAGGGCGTGCTGGCGCTGGTCGGCCGCGCAGTGGCCCTCGAAGTCCTGCTCGAAGGCCGCGTTTTCGACGCAGCGGAAGCACTGCAAAAACGGCTCGTCAACCGCGTCGTCGCGGATGCCGACGTTGAGAGCGAAGCCTACGCCCTCGCCGCACGCATCGCCGCCGGCGCGCCGCTGGTCGCGCGCTGGCACAAACAATTCATCGAGCGGCTGACTGTCATGCCGCAGGTTCCGCCGTCTGAGTGGGATGAGGGATACGCGTGCTTCGACACGGCAGACTACCGTGCGGGAGTCGCCGCATTTCTCGCCAAGCACAAGCCGGAATTCGAAGGACGTTGATGCGATTGATAGTCCTGCTGGCGATGTTCGTCGCCGCGTCACTTGTGCAGGCGCAACCCGATTACGCCCGTGAAAAGCGCTGGGCCGAAGAAATCACGCCTACTCTGGTGGTGGGCGACGCCGTCTATCTGGCGCAAAAATCCGGGCACAAATTTCTCGCCATCTACACCGATGCAAAACCGGCGCGCGCTGCGGTGATTGTCGTGCACGGGCTCGGCGTGCATCCGGACTGGGCGCTGATCGGCGCTTTGCGCAGCGGCCTTGCGGACCACCAGTACGCGACGCTGTCAGTGCAGATGCCGGTGCTCGCCGCCGGCGCGCTGGGCGAAGAGTATCCGGCGTTGTTTCCCGACGCGGCCGAGCGGCTGCAGGCCGCCGTCGCATTTCTCAAGGCCAAAGGCCACCGCAGAATCGCGCTGGCCGCGCACAGCATGGGCGCGCGCATGAGCAACTTCTATCTGGTCGGCACGCCTGACAACGGCATCGACGCCTGGGTTGCCATCGGCATCAGCAGCGGCGACTTCACGGATGCCGGAAAACTGCGCATGCCGATACTCGACATTTACGGCGAACGCGATTTTCCGCAGGTGCGGCAGAGGGCCGCGGCGCGCGCTACCGCGTTAAGAGCGCTCAAAGGCTCGGCGCAAATCGAAGTCGCGGGCGCCGACCATTACTTCGCGGGCAACGAGCGCGATTTGATTGCGGCGGCGCGGCAGTTTCTGGACCGCAAGTTCCAGTAGCGCCTTTGGCGCCGCAGAAAGCCGTCTCAACTGCGTCGCGTGCCTGCGGGTGCCGGGAATTACCCGAATGACCAGTCTATCATGTTGTTTTTTAAAGAATATAATAGATTATTTCGCTGTCATATCGTCATTTGCCTGGCACGGTGGCGCCTGTCGAATGTCAGGATGTTGTAAGGGTTTTTACTCGCATTCCCTTATAATAAAAAACAAGTCGGCAAAAAAAAATACTAGTCGATGCATGTAGTTTCGGCGGCAGCACTCGCTTCCGCCGCCAACTTCAAGGAGGAGCTTCATGGAGTTAACCGCCAAGCACCAGCAGTACTGGCACAAGAATCTGATCGTCACGGCAATCCTGTTGTTCATCTGGTTCCTCGTCACCTTCGTCGAAGGCTGGTATGCGCGCGAGTTGAACGCGTTTACCTTCCTCGGCTTCCCGCTCGGCTTCTATATGTCAGCGCAGGGTTCGCTGGCCGTATATGTCGCGCTGATCTGGTACTACCAGCACTATATGAACAAACTCGATATTGAATACGGCGTGGACGAGGGAGAAGACGAATGAGCGAATCCGTGATGGGACATAAAGCATTCAAAAGCCAGCTCAAAAGGTATTACAGCTGGTACACCGGCGGCTTCATTATCTTTCTGCTCGCGCTCGCGGTGGCGGAGCAAATGGGCATGTCAAGACAGTGGATCGGTTACTTCTTCCTTGCCGGAACCATAGGCCTGTATGCCGGAATCGGCATCATGAGCCGCACCGTCGATCCCGCGGAATATTACGTGGCGGGACGGCGCGTGCCGGCATTCTTCAATGGCATGGCGACCGGCGCCGACTGGATGAGCGCGGCGTCGTTCATCGGCATGGCCGGCACGTTGTATTTATCCGGCTTCGACGGCCTCGCGTTTGTCATGGGCTGGACCGGCGGCTACTGCCTGGTCGCGTTTCTGCTCGCACCGTATCTGCGCAAATTCGGCCAGTTCACCATTCCTGATTTTCTCGGCGAGCGTTACGGCGGCAACATCGTCCGCAGCGTCGGCATTTTCGCCGCGATACTGTGCTCGTTCACTTACGTGGTGGCGCAGATTTACGGCGTCGGCCTGATCACCAGCCGCTTCACCGGGCTCGAGTTCGGCGTCGGCGTGTTCGTCGGTCTCGGCGGCATCCTGGTGTGTTCTTTCCTCGGCGGGATGCGCGCGGTGACGTGGACGCAGGTCGCGCAGTACATCATTCTGATCATCGCTTACCTCACGCCGGTCGTCTGGCTGTCGGTCAAGTACACCGGCATTCCGGTGCCCCAGTTGGCCTACGGTCAGGTGCTGCAAAAAGTGACCGAGCGCGAGAAGGTGCTCACCAACGATCCGAAAGAGATAGAAGTGCGCAACATTTTCAAGGCGCGCGCGGATGCCGCCAATGCCAACCTCAAGGATCCTGCCGCAGCCTATGCAAAAGGCAAGGCTGATCTCGAGCAGGCAGCCGGCAAACTGAAAGCTGACAACGCTCCCGCCGATCAGGTCGCGGCAGCGCAGAAAGCGGTGGATTCGTATCCCAAGGATGTCGACGCCGCGAAAGGCCAGTGGAACAAAGACAAGGGACTGGCTGCACGCGCCGCACCGCCTCGACCGCATGCACAGCCGTTTCCTGGCAAGGACGAGGCGGCGCAAAACATCGCGCGTAACAACTTCCTCGGCATCGTGTTCTGCATGATGTTCGGCACGGCAGCTCTGCCGCATATCCTGATGCGCTACTACACGACACCCAGCGTGCGACAGGCGCGTCAGTCGGTATTCTGGTCGCTGTTTTTCATCTTTCTGCTCTACTTCACGGCACCTTCGCTCGCCGTGCTTGCGAAATACGACGTTTACCATTTCCTGGTCGGCAGCACATTCGCCGATCTGCCTGCATGGGCGGCGAACTGGTCGAAGGTTGATCCATCGCTACTGTCGATCACTGACGTCAACAAGGACGGCATCGTGCAGCTCGCGGAAATCGTACTTGGCACTGACATCATCGTGCTGGCAACGCCGGAAATCGCGGGCCTCCCTTATGTCGTATCAGGCTTGGTGGCTGCAGGCGGTCTCGCGGCGGCGCTGTCGACCGCCGACGGCCTGTTGCTGACGATTGCGAACGCGCTGTCGCATGACCTCTACTACAAGATGATCGATCCGACCGCCTCGACCTCGCGCCGGGTTTCGGTGTCGAAAGCCCTGCTGGTCGTGGTAGCGCTGACCGCCGCATACGTAACCTCGCTCAAGCCCGGAGACATTCTGTTCCTGGTCGGCGCGGCCTTCTCGCTCGCGGCTTCGGCGTTCTTCCCGGCGCTGGTGCTTGGCGTATTCTGGCGGCGCGCCAACAAGTGGGGCGCCATTGTCGGCATGGCTGCGGGATTGGGCGTCTGCATGTATTACATGTATACGACCTACCCGTTCTTCGGCGGTATTGCAGCCAATCAATGGTTCAACATGAGCCCGATCTCGGCCGGCGTCTTCGGCGTGCCCATCGGCATCCTCACCATCATCGTGGTGAGCCTGCTGACGCCCGAGCCGTCAAAACAGGTGCAGGAGCTCGTCGACCACGTGCGTTATCCGCACCTGCGCGGCGACATCAATACGCAAGCTACCTGAGGAGGTGTTGGTGTAAGGGACAAAGCCCGCTAGCGCGGGCTTTGTTTTTTTGGCGGGTGACCTTTTGCTAGAATGCGCGGGCATGAAATCAAATACCTGGTGGCTGTATCAACGCTCGCGCTTATTTGCGCTGTTCAAACGCTACGACCAAGCGATAGCCGATTTGCGTGAAGTGCTGCGCATGGACCCCGCGCATGCGCGCGCCGCCAGTGCGCTCGGATTTTTGTACGCGACCCGCGGCCGCCACGAACTCGCGATCGAGCAGTTCCGCAACGCCTTGAACAACGACCCGGACAACGCCGTCCTGCTGTTCGATCTCGGCTACGTTTATCATCTGAAAAAAGATTATGAACAGGCAATCACGGCTTTCCGCGATGCGTTGCGGCACGATCCGAAAATCGACCGCGCCTGGTACGGGCTGGGACTCGCATTCGCTTCGCTCGGTCGCCACGAAGAATCAGCCGAAGCGCTGGAGCGGGCAGCCTCCCTGCAGCCCATGAACGGGCACGCATGGTACGAACTGGGAATGGCCTATCACACGCTGAACCGCCGCGACAAACTCGCGGAAACCACCGCGCATCTGAACCGGTTCGATCCCAAGATGGCCCTGCATTTGAGCCGGGCCACGGAACAACCCGCCGCAACGTCCGCGACGGACGGGCCGCACGCGGGCGCAGCGGCCAGGCCCTAGCGATGTACCAACTGGTCATCATCCTGAAAGGTCTCAACGAAGTCGCGCTGATGGCTTTGCTGGGCCAGGGCGCGCTCTTCATACTGGCCGGCTCGCGGCGCGACAGCAATATCGTCTATTCCATGCTGAAAACGGTCACCGCGCCCATCATGAAAGTCACGCGCTTTATCGCGCCGCGATTCATCGTGGATCAGCACATAGGTTTTCTCGCGCTATTTTTCCTGCTCGTGATCGAAGCGATATTGATCGTCATTAAAATCCGGCTTTATCTGGCGGCGGCAGCGGGCGGCTGATGTTGCGGGCATTGCGGCGCGCGGTGCGGCTTACCGTGGCCCCGGGCGAGGAATGGCGAACGATCAAGGGCGAGGAACCGCGCGCGCGGACGATCTTTGGGCGTTTCGTGCTGCCCCTCGCGCTGATGCCGGCCGCCAGCTGGGGTCTGGGCCTGTTGTTGTTCGGGAACGACGCCAGTGGTGGCCATTCCGACCTGGACTTGGTCCAGATAATGCGGGGGAGCCTGATTGTCTATTTTGGCGTCGTGCTGTCGATCGGCCTGTGCGCGGTATCGATTGTCATTCTCGCGCCGCTGTTCGCCGGCCGGCGCAATTGGCCGCGCGCGCTGCAAGTAGCGGCCTACGGCGCCGCGCCCGTGCTGCTTGGCGGCGTCGTGCTCCTGGTCCCGAGCCTGGCTTACGTGCTGATACTGCCGTTTTTTCACAGCCTCTATCTCCAATACGCGGGGCTGCAGCACGTGCTGGGCGTCAGGGAGCGCGATGCAGCGGAATACGTCGCATTGAGCAGTATGCTGCTGATGGTTTTCAGCACTGCACTGGGTGCGTTTGCGGGTTGGCTTGGAATACTCTAAGGCCAGCGCGACCTTCCAGCCCCTCGTCGCCAGTCCGGTCCTCTATGTGTGCAAGCGTTTTCGTGTGCGCCTGACCTTGGCACGTAAGCTGCATGTAAGGTATTGCGCTGCAGCGTGAAAAGTCTATCGGCGAACGGCGCTTCATAGTGTAATATTCGCGTCACATTTGCCGCACCAGGGGACGGCAAATTTCTACGGCGCTTCCCTCGACGCGCGCGTTTGTGCATGCCCCCTTAGCGCCATGGAAGCATCAACCACCAGAATCGCCAGCGGATTCGTCGCCGCCTTCGCGCTGCTCGCGTTGAACGCCGCGGTCTCCTACACCACGCTCGGCAATCTGGTCGCCGCCAATCATCTTGTCGCCAGCAGCGAACAAAGTCTGCGCCTGCTCGGCGAGTTGCGTTCCAGCCTGGTCGACGCGGAAACCGGCCAGCGCGGTTTTGTCATCACCGGTGACGAGCGCTACCTTGACCCCTATTTGAATGCGCGCCCGGTCGCCACTGCCAAAATTAAAGAACTGACGCGGCTTACAACGGATGATACCGAGAGAAACGCGCGCCTGACCGCGCTGGAACCGCTGATCGCCAAGCGGTTTGATCAACTCAACGAAGTCATTGCCGTGCGCCGCGAACGCGGTATGACGGCGGCGTCGGCCATCGTGCAGGAAGGCCCGGGCAAGGTCCTGATGGACCGCATCCGCCATATCGTGAGCGAGATCCAGTCGCGCGAAGAGGTCGTGCTGGCGACGCGCAGCGCGGAGGCGGAATTCAACGCCTATATCACGACCGTCACCTTTGCCGTGGCGACCTTTCTCAACGTGTGCCTGCTCGGCGGCATCTGCTTCCTGGTCATGCGCGGCACGCTCGTGCGGCGGAAAAACACCGCAGCCGAACGCGACTTCAACGCCAAGCTCGCGGCGAGCCTGGCCGAAGTGCGCGAACGCAATCAGGAAGTCACGCACATGAGCCAGATGAGCGGCTTTTTGCAGACCTGCGCCAGCTCGGAAGAAGCGTGCACGGCCATCGCCCGCTTCGGACCGCAATTGTTTCCGCATGAAGCCGGCACTATTTTCATGTTCCACGCGTCTCGCAATTACCTTGAACTCGCCGCGTCATGGGGCGGGGCCGACACGGCCGAAGACATGTTTCAGCCGTCCGAATGCTGGGCGCTACGGCGCGGCCGTTTGCATACGGTCGCCGAGCACGATCATTCGATCGTCTGCGCGCACGTTGCGCGCCACGGCAAAATGACCGAGCCCTACCTGTGCGCGCCGATGATGGCGCAGGGCGAAACGCTCGGCATGCTGTACCTGCAGGCGAAGCCTTCCGCCGAAGGCGTCGCCGCGCCCTTCAGCGAATCCAAGCAGCAGCTCGCCACCGCGGTTGCCGAACAGATCGCGCTTGCTCTGTCTAATTTAAAACTGCGCGAAACGCTGCGCCAGCAATCGGTGCGCGACCCGCTGACCGGACTTTTCAACCGGCGCTTCCTCGAAGAAGTGCTCGACCGTGAACTGGCGCGGCTCGAAAGAAAGAACCTGCCGCTGTCGCTGATCATGATAGACGTCGACAATTTCAAGAGCTTCAACGACACCTTCGGTCACGAAGCCGGCGACGCCGTGCTGCGCGACCTGGGCGGCGTCCTGCAACGGCACGTGCGCGGCAGCGATATTGCGTGCCGTTACGGCGGCGAGGAATTCACCATCGTGCTGCCCGAAGCCAACGTCGAAATCGGCCGCCAGCGCGCGGAGATGCTGCGCGAAGCGGCACGCGAACTGCGCCTCGTGCACGACGGCAAATCGCTGGGTGCCGTCACGTTGTCGCTGGGTGTGGCGTGTTTCCCGGAGCACGGCCGCCGCCGCGAGCACCTGTTGCAGGTCGCCGACGCGGCGCTCTACGAAGCCAAGAACGGCGGGCGCAACCGCGTCGTCGTCAGCAACGTCAAGACGCTGCCGGTGGCCGAGTCCCAGCCGCAGCGCGACCAACGCGGTCATTGACCGCGGCCCATGCGGGCTGTTGCGGCAATTGCTCAACCAGTAGCGCATCGCAATTCGCCGCGTCGAGCGCGCGCAAATTAGCGTAGAGATCGTGCGCGTAGGCCTGCGCATCGGTGGGCGCGGCAATCCACGTAAGTCCGGCATGCAATGGCTGCAGCGCGCTGCGCGCGAGCACTGCCACACGTTTGCCCTGGCGCGTGAGCGTTGCCGCAAGCTCCAGCAACAGATCGCTTTCCATCACCAGTAGAGGCGTTGCCGGCGCGTAGTGCGCGGCGAGCGTGCCCGGGGCGCGCGGCGATTGCGCAGTCGGCATGGCCAAGCCCACACCCGCCGCCTGTTCGATTTCGCGCGCCGTGATATGTCCCGGGCGCAACAAAACCGGCGCCGTTCCCGTTGCATCGACAACGGTCGATTCGATGCCGACATCGCTCTGCCCGCCATCGACCACGAAGTCGACCGCGTCGCCGAATTCCTGCCTGACATGCTCAGCCAGAGTAGCGCTCACGCGTCCGAAGCGATTGGCCGAGGGCGCTGCGACTCCGCCGCCGAATTT
>JAIOOZ010000009.1 GCA_021414185.1 Betaproteobacteria bacterium | reverse complement strand
GGCATCCGCACGACCTGCCACTCGCACCTGCTGATGGACAATGTGCCGGCCGAGGACTCGGTCGCCGTGGCCAGGCTGTCGGCGGCGGGCGCGGTGATGATGGGCAAGCTCGCGACCCACGAGTTCGCCTTCGGCGGGCCGGACTGGTCGCTGCCCTTTCCGCCGGCGCGCAACCCGTGGAATACCGACCGCTTCACCGGCGGCTCGTCGAGCGGCTCGGGCGCGGCACTCGCAGCGGGACTCGTCCCCGCGTCGCTCGGCTCCGACACGGGCGGCTCGATCCGCGGCCCGGCGTCGTTCTGCGGCATCACCGGCCTGATGCCGACGTCGGGGCTCGTCAGCCGTGCCGGCGTGATACCGAATTCGTTTACCTTCGACCATTGCGGCCCGATGGCACGCACGGTCGAGGATTGCGCAATCCTGCTGCAGTCCATTGCCGGGTTCGATCCCAAAGACGCCGGCAGCATCGCGAGCGACATCCCGGATTACCGCGCCGGGCTGAAAAAAGACATCAAGGGCGTGCGTATCGGCGTGCTGCGCCATTACTGGGAAAAGGACATGCCCGCGCATCCCGATCTCGCGCGCGCGATGGACGCCGCCATCGAAGTATTCAAAAAACTCGGCGCCAGGGTCGAGGACTGCCAGACGCGTCCACTGCAGGATTCGTTCGACACCAAGGTGGTCATCGGCGAAACCGAAATCTATACCATCCATTACGACAACCTGAAGTCGCGGCCGGGCGATTTCGGCCGCGATTTTCTGGGACGCGCGCTGCCGGCGTGCCTGTTCCAGTCGTCGGACTACGTGCAGGCCTCGCGTGAGCACCGCCGTATCATCGCCAGCATCCGGCCGCTCTACGAAAAATACGACGTCGTGCTCGCCGCCGGCTTCGGCCCCGCGCCGCGCCTCGACGCGAACAAGACTTCCAACTTCTGGCAGAAGTCCAACGTGTTTACGCCGTCCAACGTATGGGGCGGACCGTCGCTCGCCGTGCCGGTGGGAACGAGCGGCGGTTTGCCGTTGGGCATGCAGA
>JAIOOZ010000008.1 GCA_021414185.1 Betaproteobacteria bacterium | reverse complement strand
GGGAATGCGGCGTCCCGTGCCGTCAGACGCACCGGCGGGCGCCACCAAGAAGTAACCGGCAGGCGTTGGAGGGCGCGGCGGGCTGTGGCATGATGTAAGCCCACTGTCCGGCGCGCCACCGTCCATGTATCAAGCCCATTTTGGTCTGCAGGAACTGCCGTTCGGCATTACGCCCGACACGAGCTTTGCGTACGCGTGCGCGGGCCATCAGGAAGCACTCAACACGCTGCTCGTTGCGGTAAAAAACGGCGAAGGCTTCATCAAGATCACCGGTGAGGTCGGCACCGGCAAAACGCTGCTGTGCCGCAAGTTCCTTTCCACGCTCGACGACACCTACGCGTCCGCGTACATCCCCAACCCGTATCTGGAGCCGCGCACCCTGCTCTTGGCGCTGGCCGAAGAGCTCGGCGTCACCCTCGCGCGCGAAGACGATCAGCATCATCTGATCAAGGGCCTGACGCAGGCCCTGCTGGGCTTTGCCGGACAGGGCAAGTCGGTGGTGCTGTGTCTCGATGAAGCGCAGGCGATGCCGATCGAAAGCCTCGAAGCGCTGCGCCTTCTTACCAATCTCGAAACCGAAAAGCGCAAGCTCCTCCAGGTCGTTTTGTTCGGACAGCCCGAACTCGACTACAAGCTCGCGGAGGATTCCGTGCGCCAGTTGCGCCAACGCATTACGTTTCAGTACCGGTTGGGCGAGCTGGGACGCGACGAGCTCGATTACTATCTCGCGCACCGCTTGCGCGTCGCGGGTTATCGCGGCAATCGTTTGATCACCAAGCCGGCGGTGCGCGCGCTGCACCGTGCGAGCGGCGGCACGCCGCGGCTGGTCAACGTGCTGGCGCACAAATCGCTGCTGCTCGCTTTCGGCGAAGGCGCGCAGCAGGTAACCCCGCAGCACGTGCGCGCTGCCGCGAGCGATACGCCTGCGGCCCGCCAGCAAAACTGGTGGTGGCTAGGCTTTGCAATGTTGGTGGTGTCAGCCGGCGGTATCGGCTGGATGATGATGTACAGATAACCGGCACGCACATGAGCCTCATCAATCAAATGCTGCAGGACCTCGAGAAACGCCGCGCGTCGGGCACCGAGCGCAGCGCGCTGCCGGACCAGGTGCGCGTGCTGCCGCGCGAAGAAGCGCACAGCATGCCGTGGTGGCTGATCGGGATTGCGGTCGCGGTGGTGTTGATTGCATTGCTCGCGTGGCAGTTCAACAGGCAGGCGCCGTCTGCGCCGTCCGTGCCGGTAGCGCAAAGCCAAGCTGTTCCCAACCCGCCGCCGGCGGAATCTCCGGCGCCGCCGCTTGCTGCGGGCACGCCGGCATCGCGTCTCGCGCTTGATCTGAAGCAATCACCATCTGCTGCCGTACGTCCGCCGGCGCCTGCCAAGCCGAAGGCCATGCCGCCGCCGCTTGCCACCTCTGCAGTGGTGGCAGAACCGAAAGCGGCAGCGAAGCCGGCGCCCGCCGCAGTCAAAGCTGAACCCGCGCAGGCAAAGGCGCCGCCGGTCGAAACACCCAAGCCCGCGCCCGCAGTGGTGGCCCCTGCGCCGGTGGTAGTGGCGGTAGCCCCGTCCAAGCCGGTGCCGCCCGCCCCGAAAACGGTCGAGGTGTTGCCCGAAACGAAAGCGCCGGTGAATGCGCAAATCGATAAACGCGCGCAAACGTTGACGCCGCAGCAACTCGCGGAAAACGACTACCGTGAAGCTGCAAATTTTCTGAACCAGGGACGGATAGCCGAAGCGCAGGACGGCTTCCGGCGCGCGCTGCAGCAAAGTCCTTCGCACGTTGGCGCGCGGCAGGGGTTGTTCGGCTTGCTGGTCGACGCCAAAAAAACCGCTGAAGCCGAACAGTTGTTGCAGGAGGGCTTGAAACTGAATCCCAACCAGCCCGGGTTCGCGATGGCACTCGCCAGCTTGCAGTACGAGCGCGGCGATATTACGGGCGCTATCGACACTATGCAGACGTCCGCGCCCGCAGCCCAATCCAGCCCTGACTATCTGGCGCGCCTTGCCGGACTGCTGCAACGCCAGGCGCGCCACCGCGAGGCGATAGACAATTACCAGGCGGCGTTGCGACTGGCACCGGGGTCCGGCGTGTGGCTGATGGGGCTGGGCATCTCGTTGCAGGCGGTGAACCGCAACAGCGAAGCGCAGGAAGCGTTTCGCCGCGCCAGGAGCAGCAACACGCTCAATCCGGAGTTGCAGGCGTTTGTTGACCAGCGCCTGAAGCAACTGCAATAAAGCAGGAGTAAGGGGTGAGGGGTGAGGGGTGAGGAAAAACGCCCCTCGCGCCGCTTTGAAACCGCACTCCTCAATCCTCAATCCTGTTTCAGCGTTCGCGCCACTACCCAACCCTGAATTTCGATTGCGCCGCCTTTGCGCAGGTTGCGCGCGAGTTCATTGAGCGTGGCGCCGGTCGTCAGCACATCGTCGATGACAGCGACACGCCGGCCGGTGAGATCCATGTCGCAGACAAATGCGCCGCGAATATTTTTCGCGCGCTCCTCCCACGGTAATGCTGCCTGCGGCGCGGCTTCGCGCACGCGCCGGCACGCTGCCGCCGCCAGTTCGATGCCGGTAGTGCGGCTGACATGGCGCGCGATTTCAAGTGCCTGGTTGAAGCCGCGTTCGCGCAGTCGTCGCGGCGCCAGCGGCATCGGGATGATGAGATCGACAGAGCCTGCCAACTGTGAAGTAAGCGCGCGGGCGAAGAGGCGCGCGAGGGCGAGATTGCCGGCATATTTGTAATGGTGGATCAGCGGCGCCAGCGGCCAGTCGTAAGTGAATGCCGCACTTACCGCCGAAAAACGCGGCGGGTGAGCGAGGCACGTGCCGCAGAGCCGGCCGTGATGGGTGGGCAGCGCGCATTGCGGACAATGCGCATCCGGCAGCCATGGCAGTTCCGCGTAGCAGTCGGCGCACAACGCCTGGGCGGGTGCTGCGGCGTTGCACAGCAGGCAGTGCTGGGGCAGGGCCGCATGTACAATCTGCGCGCAATTGTTCAAAATGAGCCGGCGCCAGTTTGACAAGCTGCCGGTGATCGCTGATGATGCAAAGCTCATGATCTAAATCAGTTTTTTAAAAAGTCTGCACTTACCCGCGAGTCTTATGCCCATGGATACCCTTAGCCACAACGCGCCAACCCCGGCAACTGCCGACAGCCCCCGCAATGCGCGCTGGAACGTCGAGCAGGTCGCGCAACTGCTCGAACTGCCGTTCAACGATCTGCTCTATCGCGCGCAGGGCGTGCATCGCGAAAATTTCGACGCCAACGCGGTCCAGTTGTCGACTTTGTTGTCGATCAAGACCGGCGGCTGTCCGGAGGATTGCGGTTACTGTCCGCAAGCGGCGCGCTATCACACGGACGTGGACAACGAGGACATGCTGGCACTCGATGTGGTGGTAGCCGCAGCGCGTGCTGCCCGCGAAAAAGGCGCGACGCGTTTTTGCATGGGCGCGGCATGGCGCGGCCCCAAACAGCGCGACCTCGACCGCGTGGTCGAAATGGTCAAGGCGGTGCGCGGGCTCGGCATGGAAACCTGCGCCACGCTCGGCATGCTGAAGGAAGGCCAGGCCGAGCAGCTGAAGGACGCCGGCCTCGACTACTACAACCACAACCTGGACACCGCGCCCGAGTTTTACGGCGAGATCATTTCGACGCGCACCCAGGACGACCGGCTGGATACGCTGGGCAAGGTGCGCGAGGCGGGCCTGCACGTATGCAGCGGCGGCATCGTCGGCATGGGCGAAACGCGCCGCACGCGCGCGGCTTTGATCACCCAGCTCGCAAACCTCAATCCCTATCCCGAAAGCGTGCCCATCAACAACCTGGTCCAGGTTGAAGGCACGCCGCTTCATGGCACCGCTGCGCTCGATCCCCTCGAGTTCGTGCGCACCATAGCGGCAGCGCGTATTACGATGCCGAAGGCGATGGTGCGTTTGTCGGCGGGGCGCCAGGAAATGTCGGAAGGCATACAGGCGCTGTGTTTTCTCGCGGGCGCGAATTCCATTTTCTACGGCGACAAGCTGCTGACCACCGGCAACCCCGAAGCCGAACGCGATCGCGCATTGATGGACCGGCTGGG
>JAIOOZ010000007.1 GCA_021414185.1 Betaproteobacteria bacterium | reverse complement strand
GCCAGCGCGTGGGCGACCCGTTCATTGAACGTCGTGCGGTTCGGCAAACCGGTCAGCGGATCGTGCGCGGCGACGAAACGCAGGTCCTGCTCGGCGCCTTTGCGCGCCATGAACTGGCCGATCTGGCTGCCCAGCGCGCGGCCGAGCAGCAGTGAAGAATCGTCGGGTTTGCGCAGGTCGCCACAATAAAATTCGATGATGCCGACCAGCCGCTCGCCGACCGTCACCGGGAACGCGAACGCGCTGCGCAGGTTGAGTTTCGCCGCCGCCGCGCGGCGCATGAAAGTCCTGTCATTCAGTAAATCGGCAATCCACACCGGTTCGCCGCTGCGCCACACCCGGCTCAACAGGCCGTTGCTGGAAACCGTGCCGCCGCCGCGCGCGAATTCCACCATGGCCTCGCCTTCCATCGACAAACTGGAGTAGCGCTGCAAGCAGGCAACCGTGTCGGTCTCGCTGTCCCGCGCCCAATAGGCGGCGCACGTCCAGTCGAGCGTTTTGCAGAATGATTCGAGCACACCCGCGATCGCCTGCTCGACAGTGTTCGATGTCGCCAGGATGCTCGTCACCGTGTGTTCGATGAGCAGGCGCTTCTCGACCCTCTTTTGCTCCGTCACATCCTTGCCGGTGCCGCGGTAGCCGCGGAATTCGCCGTCCGCGCGGAACAGCGGATTGCCGCTGATGCTGAACCAGTGGCGCACGCCGTCGACGTCCATCTGATACTCGAAATCGCGGAACGGGCGGTGCTGCGCGAGCAACTCGCGATGCTGCCGCCACTGCGCCTCATCGGTTACCACTATGGGCAATTCCCAGCGTGTCTTGCCGAGCGTCGAGGTGGAAATCATGCCGGTCTGCTGATCGAGACCGCTCGACATCTCGGTGAAGCGGAATTCAGCGTCCTGCTCCCAGAACCAGTCGGAAGACAATTGCGCCAGATCGCGAAAACGCTGATTGCTGTCGTGCAGCTCTTCCGTCATCTGGTTGGCAAGCTTGACGGCCTTGGTGCCGATGGCGGCCAGCGCGCGCACCAGCGCAAAAAACAGCAGGCTGGTCACGATGCCGCCCGCCAGCACGATCAGCGGCAGCCACTGGTCGATTTTGTCGGTGTAGCCGTTCAACTCGGTTACCCGCGCGTCCCACAACCGCCCGCCGATATTGAGGCTGATACGGTCCGCCAGGCGCGATGCGCGCGGCAGCGAGAACCCGCGCGGCGCGGCCTCGGCGCTGTCCGCACTGTCCGCGCTGTCATAGAGCAGATTGTATTGGGGCTCGGCGGCCTCGGTTGGCGGCGCGTCCGCGCGCCCGGCGTCGAAAATCTGCAGGCGGATATGGCGCAGCGTCTTCTGCGGCAGCGCGCTTTCGACCAGCGGCTTGACGACGAAGGCAGCACCCAGCAAGCCGACCAAGGCCCGCCGCCGCTCATCGACGGTCGTCAGCGGCATGCCGTTGCGGTAAAGCGGAATGCGCAGCGAGAACCCCACCTGATCACGCAACTCCACACGCGTGAATACATAGCGCCCGGACGCGGTGATCTCTCCGGAGTCACGCGCCTGCTCCAGCGACGGGCGGCGGGAAATATCGCCGAGCAGGTCGAGACCTACGCCGGTGCGATTGGCGGCGAACGGCTCGATATATTCGACGACGTAATATTCGTCGCGCTGCCCCGGCGGCCTGATCTGAAAATCGGGGTAACCGCTGAGGGCGCTGGTCTCCTGCCGCAACCGCCGCTCGAACGCCGCGCGCTCGCCGCCGCGCACATAGCGGGCGAAATTCAGCCCCTGGAAACCAGGATAACGCGACGGCAGGTTGAGCGTCTCGTAGTATTTGCGGAATTCGGCGCGGTCGACTTCGCGCGAGCCCTGGAATAACCCGCGCAGGCCGTATAGCACGTCGTAGTAAGACCAGATCCGCGATTCGACCGTCCGGCTGAGTTCCCGCACGTCGTTGTCGAAATTCATTTTGGCATCGGCATCCACGCGCGCTTTGAACGCGTGAAACACTACGAACGACGCAAGCACGCCCGCCACCAGGATTGCCCACGGCAGCCACGGGCGGTTGACGACTTTGGTTAAATTCAGGCGCACGGGAACGCTATTGTTGCGCGCACCGGCCTGGTAGTCCAGTTGGCGCGCCGTCCACGCCGGCAAAACGGCGCGTGTGCCCACCAGGCCTGCACCTAGGCCTGATCTTCGAGACCGACTTTCTCGCGCCAGTCCTTGCTGCGAAAGACGAGCGGTTTTAACGCCAGCAGCACCAGCACCGCCGCGGCCACGAACATCGCGACCGCGATCGGCCGGTCGAAAAATATGCCGTAGCTGCCGCCCGACATGGCGAGCGACTGGCGCACCGACAGTTCAAGCATGGGCGCCAGGATCAAACCGAGCGCAATCGGCGCCAGATCGTAATTGAACTTGCGCAGCACATAACCGAACGCGCCCATGGCGATCATGATCCACACGTCGACCACACTGTTGCTGACCGAATACACCCCCAATATGCAAAAGCAGAGGATGGCCGGATAGAGATACGAATACGGGATGCGCAGCAGGTTGACGAAGAGGCCCACCAGCGGCAGGTTGAGTATCAGCAGCACGACGTTGCCGACGTACATGCTGGCGACGAATCCCCAGAACAATTTCGGCTCCTGCGCGATCAGCAGCGGGCCCGGCGCGATGCCGTGCACCATCAGAGCAGCGAGCATGACGGCGGTGATCGGGCCGGTAGGGATGCCGAGTGCCAGCATAGGCACGAACGCGCCCGTTGCGGCCGCGTTGTTGGCGGATTCGGGGCCCGCGACGCCTTCGATCGCGCCGTTGCCGAAACGCTCCGGGTGCTTCGACATGCGGCGCTCTAGGCCGTACGACACGAAAGACGAGATGACATGCGCCGAACCGGGAATGATGCCGATCATGAAGCCGATGAGGCTGCCGCGCGCGATCGGCCCGACCGACAAACGCATTTCCTCGCCCGACGGAATCAACTGACGCAAACTCGGCCGCTGAATTGCCGGCGGCGTCGCCTGCCCCGCCGTCAGCAGGATTTCGGACAGTCCGAACAATCCCACCGCCACCGGCACGATACCGATACCGTCGCCCAGCTCGATCACGCCATAGTTGAAGCGCGTGTAACCGCTCATCGCGTCTATGCCTATCATGCCGAGCAAAAGCCCCACCACCGCCATCGCGAGTGTCTTGGGCATGGAGCCGCTGCTCATGTACGACAGCACGAGGAATCCCATCAGCAGCAATGCAGTGTATTCGGGCGGGCCGAAACGCAACGCGAACGCAGCCAGTGTCGGCGCCAGAAACATCAGCGCAACCACCGACAAAGTACCGGCGACGAACGAACCGATGGCTGCAATGGCCAGCGCCGGCCCTGCCCGCCCGCGTTGCGTCATCGCATAGCCATCGACGCACGTCATCACCGATGCGGCCTCTCCCGGAATGCGCATCAGGATGGAAGTGGTCGAACCGCCGTACATCGCGCCGTAATAAACACCCGAGAGCAGCACGATGGCGACGATCGGATTGAGTCCGAAAGTCGCCGGCAGCAGCAGGCTGATGCCCGCGAGCGGCCCGAGCCCCGGCAACATGCCTACCAGCGTGCCGATCACGCAGCCGGCGAATGCATAAGCCAGCACCGACGGCGTCAACGCAACCGAAAAACCAAGCAACAGATTGTTGATGACCCCTTCCATCAAAACCCCCAGGGACCGCGCGGCAACTGGACTTTAAGCAGGGTCGCGAACAGGTAATGCGAAGCAAACGCGAAGCCCAGCGCCACCGCGAGCGTCGGCAGCGGACGCTTGCGCTCGACGACGCCAAGCAGGAACACGAGGAGTGCGATCATGGTCAGGCGGTAGCCGATGCGTTCCAGCGCGAAGACCGCCACCCCGCATGCCACCAGCAGCACCAACCCGCGGCGGCTTTCAGTCCAGTCTATGGTATTCAACAATGGCGAAGCGCTGCCGCGCAGCATGATGAGCAGCCCGAAACAGCCGAGCGCGGCGGCAAACAGCAAAGGCACATATCCGGGCCCCGGCTCGGCCAGCGAGCCGGTCGGGAACACGCGGTTCTCCCACGCGACCGCCAACGCCACCAGGATCAGAACGGCGCCGGACAGCCAGTCGCTGCGCAGCCCGCGCGACGGCGCGGCGTCCGCCGCCGGCTGCGATGCATTGGTCATTTCTTCTCGTCAACCTTGCCGACGACCTTGACTACCTCGGCGAGGCGCTTCGCGTCATTCATCCAGTATTTTGCGAACTCGGGCGCGTCCAGATACTGCACCGGTGAGTTGACCTTGGCCATGGTCGATTTGAAGTCGGCATCGTCGACCGCTTTGCGCGTCGCGTCGCGCAGCACTTTCACCACGGCGTCCGGCGTGCCTTTGGGCAGGAACATGCCGGCCCAGATGTAGTACTCGATGTCGTAGCCGAGTTCCTTGAAAGTGGGCACGTCCGGATACGCTTCATGGCGCTTGGCGCCCCAACCGACGATAGGTCGCAACTTGCCCGCGTTGACGTGGCTGGCGATCGCCGCCGGCCCGCCGACCGTCATTTCGACGTGCCCGCCGAGCAATATGGTGATCGCAGGCCCGCCGCCGGTCGTGTGCACGGCGCGCATCTTGAGTTTGGTGGCGTGCAGGAACATTTCCATCGGCAGGTGCAGCGCGCCGTAGACGCCGGAGGTGGAAAACGACATCTGCCCCGCTTTCGCTTTCGCCAGCGCGATCAATTCCTTCAGCGACTTGACCGGCAGCGAAGGATGCACGACGAGGATGGTCGGGTCCGCGGAAATCAACGCGACGGGCATCAACTGGTCGAGCGTGTATGCAGGCTTGCGGTCGAACAATTTGTCGGCTTCGGGAATGACCGAAATGCTCGACAGCGCCATCAGCACGGTATAACCGTCGGGCTTGGCATTGGCGACCAGCGCATTGCCCACCGCGCCACCGGCACCGGGCCGGTTCGACAGCGCCACGGGTTGCTTGAGGATTTTTTCGAGCGCGATGGCGGTGGGCCGGCCGGTGATGTCGGCGACGCCGCCGGGCGGAAACGGGACAATCATGGTGATCGGCCGGGATGGATAAACGTCCTGCACGAACGCCGGCACGCAAACCATCGCCAGCACCGCCGCTATCAGGCTCCTTTGCATATTCTCCTCCGCATCGTTTATGTTTTTACGACATGCGCTTGCGCAATTCTACCTGCCCTGCGGACTAATCCACCGGGTTTTCCAGC
>JAIOOZ010000006.1 GCA_021414185.1 Betaproteobacteria bacterium | reverse complement strand
CCCTGAATGCTTCGTGTGGGTGGCACTGTACGAGCCTTCGTCCGACGAGCTCGCTGAAATGCAGGGTCAGTTCGGGCTGCATGAACTGGCGGTCGAAGACGCGCAGCATGGCCACCAGCGCCCCAAGATCGAGGAATACGGCGATTCCCTGTTCGCCGTTTTGCACACGGTCGAAATCGTCGACGGCGAACTCCAGATCGGCGAAGTCGACGTTTTCGTGGGCCGCAACTACGTGCTGTCGGTGCGCAGCCGCTCCGAGCAGGGATTCCGCAGCGTGCGCGAACGCTGCGAGCGCGAGCCGGAGCTGCTAAAACAGGGATCGAGCTTCGTTCTGTACGCGCTCATGGACACCGTGGTCGACCGTTATTTTCCGGTGCTCGACGCACTCGAGATAGAGCTCGAAAAGGTCGAGGAAAAAATGTTTGCCGGCAGAACCGACAGCCGCTTCAATATCGAGGCGCTCTACCAGCTGAAACAGAAGCTCATGACGCTCAAGCACGCCGTGGGGCCGTTGCTTGAAGCCGCCGGCAAGCTATGGGGGGGCCGCGTGCCCGCGCTATGCGCCAGAACGCAGGAGTATTTTCGCGACGTCTACGACCACCTGTTCCGCATCAACCAGTCCATCGACAGCTTGCGCGACATGGTGGTTACCGCCGTGTCGGTGAATCTATCGCTGACAGCCGTCCAGGAAAACGAGACCACCAAGCGGCTCGCCGCCTATGCCGCGCTGGTGGCGGTGCCGACCATGATCGCCGGGGTTTACGGCATGAATTTCGAGCACATGCCCGAACTCAAATGGGCTTACGGCTATCCGCTGACCGTCGCCGTGATGGTCGTCATCGACGTTTATCTGTATTTCCGCTTCCGCAAATCAGGCTGGCTCTAGCCGGGCGGCCGGTACGGCATCCGCCCCGTTGCATCAATGACGCGACGGCGCAGCAGCGGCCGCGCCAATATCGCGGGCACGCGCGTACCAAACTTTTCCTTGCGCATCCAAAGCAGGCAGCACCTGGCCCGCGCATTGCACGTTGTTGATGCGGCATTCGGCCAGCAGCCCGGAAATCGAATCGAGGACGAACGACATATCGTCGAGCGGATGCAGCGGCCAGCGAAAGCCATCGGCCAGCGTGTCGTCGAACTGGGAGTTGACGCTGATACGGATGTCACCGTCGTCATGGGCGCTGATGACCACAGCGGGATCGCCGGTGGCGCCGCGCTGACGCCGCAACGCGTTGCTCATAAACAAGCTGAACGCCGTGTCGAGCTGCGCGAATCGTCCGGCCTGGCCCGCGCGCAACACGTCGAGCGGCGGTCGCGCCAGCGGCAATACATCTACATTCGCCTGCGCAAGCTGCGCCGCGAGCAAGCGCGTCAGCGGCATGCCCCAGACGCCGATATTGGATGCAGTCTCGATAAACGACGGTTCAGCCGCAGGCGCTATGCCGGCACCGATCAAAAAACGCAGATGGACCTGCTCGCCCGGTTCGGGGATCGTGATAGCGCTCGGCGGCAATTCGCGCCGCGTCGCACCCGCGTCGCGTGTCCACGCGTAGATTTCGCCGGGCGTGATGCTTTCGATGGTTTCCAGCGAGCACAAGGCATTGCCGAACCCGAAATTGCGCGTCGGCCCCAGCGCGCCATGCTGCTCGAACAGCGCTTTGACTGCCGCGATATCGGGCAGCGCACCCGGCAGGCTCGCCGGACGGCGGCTGCCGGCGACCATGACCAGCGGCAACGCGAACACGCGCGCCACTACATCCGCGTTGTTTGCCTCCGCGCCAGCGTGATTGGCCACGTCGCACACGGCGTTCCACAACTTTGAATAGGCAGCCTGCGATGGCGCCGCGCGCAACGCCGCGGTGATCTCCGCATCGCCACCGCACTCGAGCGCGCTGCGCAATGCCGCAGCATCGGCAAGCCGCGTAAAGTCATCGACCGCCGCACCACGCGGGTAGCGGCGCGGATCGGGAATGTGCAGATTCAATCGAGTCGTATACCGAGCGACTTGATCAACTGGTCCCACTTCGCGACGTCGGTCTTGATGTCCGCGGCGAACTGCTGCGGGGTAGTTGGCGCGAAGTCGACGCCGAGATTGCCAATGCGTTCTTTCACATCAGGCAGCAGCAGCGCGCGATTGAGTTCGGCATTGATTTTCGTCACGACGTCGACGGGCGTTCCCGCCGGTGCGATAAAGCCCTGCCATTGCGCCGCTTCATACCCCGGCAGCCCGCCCGATTCGGCGAGCGTGGGAATCTCCGGGGCCGCACTCGCGCGTTTTGCACTCGTCACCGCCAACGCTTTGAGACGCCCCGCACGCACGTGCGGGAGGCCCGCCGCGAGTATCGGCAGATTCATCACGATCTGCCCCCCGATCACGTCGGTCAGCGCCTGCGCGGTAATCTTGTACGGGACTTCCACGATGTCCACCTTGGCCATCGCCTTGAAGTATTCGACGAACAAATGGCTGGGAGCCCCTTTGCCCGACGACGAGTAATCCAACTTGCCGGGCTGGGCCTTGGCGAGTTTGATCAGCGCTTTCACATCGTTGACTGGCAGGGTGGGATGCACGACGAGCACGCTGGGAACGGACCCGATGCGGCCAACCGGCACAAAATCCCTGAACGCGTCGTACGGCGGCTTCGCGTATAGGCTGGGCGCGACGGCCCAGGAAGTCGCTCCCAGCAACAGCGTATAACCGTCGGGCGCGGCCTTCGCGACGAGTTGCGCGCCGATGGCGCCGCCCGCGCCTTCGCGGTTTTCGACCACGATATTCTGCCCCCACGTTTCCGTGAATTTCGGCCCCAGCGTGCGCGCGAACACGTCGCTGCCGCTGCCTGCCGAAAACGGCACGATGATGCGCACCGGCTTGTT
>JAIOOZ010000005.1 GCA_021414185.1 Betaproteobacteria bacterium | reverse complement strand
CGATCAGGCGCACGGCCACGACGATCACGCGCACCACCCGTCGGGCATCATGCGCTGGGTCCAGACGACCAATCACAAGGACATCGGCACGCTTTACCTGATTTTCAGCCTGACGATGTTCTTCATCGGCGGCATACTCGCCTTCGGCATACGTGCCGAACTGTTCCAGCCGGGGCTGCAATTCTGGCGGCCCGAGGTTTTCAATCAACTCACCACCATGCACGGCCTCATCATGGTGTTCGGCGCGATCATGCCGGCGTTCGTCGGCTTCGCCAACTGGCAGATCCCGATGATGATAGGCGCGCCCGACATGGCGTTCGCGCGCATGAACAACTGGAGCTTCTGGCTGCTGCCGCCGGCGGCGATCCTGCTGGTCACGTCGTTCTTCGTGCCGGGCGGCGCCCCCGCCGCGGGCTGGACGATATACGCGCCGTTGTCGACGCAGATGGGCCCCGGCATGGATCTGGGCATTTTCGCGCTGCACATCATGGGCGCGTCGTCGATCATGGGCTCGATCAACATCGTCACCACTATCCTGAATATGCGCGCGCCCGGCATGACGCTGATGAAAATGCCGCTGTTCGTGTGGACGTGGCTGATCACGGCTTACCTGCTGATAGCGGTTATGCCGGTGCTCGCCGGCGCGATCACGATGGTGCTGACCGACCGTCATTTCGGCACCAATTTTTTCAACGCGGCCGGCGGCGGCGACCCCGTGATGTTCCAGCATATTTTCTGGTTCTTCGGCCACCCCGAGGTCTACATCATGATTCTGCCGGCGTTCGGCATCGTCTCCCAGGTGATTCCGGCATTCGCGCGCAAGCCGCTGTTCGGCTATGCCTCCATGGTTTACGCCACCTCGTCGATCGCGATCCTGTCGTTCATCGTATGGGCGCACCACATGTTCACCGTCGGCATGCCGGCGGCGGGACAGTTGTTCTTCATGTTCGCCACCATGCTGATCGCGGTGCCGACCGGCGTAAAGGTGTTCAACTGGATCGCCACCATGTGGAAAGGCTCGATGACTTTCGAGACCCCGATGCTGTTCGCGGTGGGTTTCATTTTCGTGTTCTCGATGGGCGGCTTCACCGGACTCGTCTGCGCGATTACCCCGATCGACATCCAAATCCAGGACACGTATTACGTGGTTGCGCATTTCCATTACGTGCTGGTCGCGGGTTCGCTGTTCGCGATTTTTTCGGGCACCTATTTCTGGCTGCCGAAATGGACCGGACATATGTACAGCGAGACGCTCGGCAAATGGCATTTCTGGACCTCGCTGGTTTTCTTCAATATCACGTTCTTCCCCATGCATTTCCTTGGGCTCGCGGGCATGCCGCGGCGGATTCCGGATTACGCCATGCAGTTCGCGGATTTCAACATGATTGCGTCGATCGGGGCCCTTGGCTTCGGCCTCGCCCAGCTGCTCTTCGTGTGGTGCATCATCAAGTGCGCCAAAGGTGGCGAGAAGGCACCGAACAACCCGTGGGAAGGCGCCGATACGCTCGAGTGGACGCTGAGCTCGCCGCCGCCGTATCACAGCTTTGAGACGCCGCCGGTCGTCAAGTAATGCATGCCGCAATGGATGAACGAGCGCCCGCGGGCAAATACAAGACCGCGTTGATACTGGCATTGATCGCGGCCGCTTTTTTCGTCAGCGTAATCATCCGGCATTGGCAATGACCACCCAGGCACAGTCGAACCTGTTGACGATGCGCAAGCTGTTCGTCGTCGCTGTGGCGATGTTCGGCTTCGGCTTCGCGATGATTCCGTTTTACAAGAAGATCTGCGAAGTCACCGGCGTCAACAACGTATTGAAGGCCGACGTTGTCGAGAACACCCAGGTCGATACCGCGCGCTTTGTCACGATCGAATTCGATTCCAACCACTCCGGCAAGCTGCCGTGGACTTTCCGTCCGCTGCAGTCCAGCGTGCGCATACATCCCGGCGAAATGACCACGGTGATGTACGAAATCCGCAACACCGCTGACCATGCGGTTACCGGCCAGGCGATACCGAGCTACGGCCCGCAGCTGGCGGTGCGCTACTTCAAGAAGCTCGACTGCTTCTGTTTCAGCCAGCAGACCCTGCAGGCGGGCGAGACGCGGCAGATGCCGGTGGTCTTCGTCATCGGGCCGGGGTTGCCGTACGACGTCAACACGATCACGCTGTCGTATTCGTTTTTCGAGATCGAAGGCACGGCCAGGAAGGCCGGCTGATGGAAATGGCCGAAGAAAACAAAGCGGCGAGCGCGACACTGCCACAGGTGATCAAGGCGGTGTTCTGGTCGTTCCTGGGCATACGCCGGCGCGCCGAGTACGAGAAGGACGCAGTGCGGCTTAAGCCCGTGCAAGTCATAGCCGCCGGCATAATCGGCGCGATGGTTCTGGTTTTGAGTCTTGTAATGCTGGTGCGTTTCATACTCAGCTAATTACAGACAATCGGAAGGCAGGCGCAATCTGAAGTTACGAGGGAAAGTTACGAAGGAGAAGGCATTATGATGAACCAATCTGCGCGTTATTTCATTCCCGACCCATCGCGGTGGCCGATCTTCGGGTCGCTGGCGCTGCTGTGCATGGCGTTCGGCGCGGCGTTGTGGATGAATGACGCGACGTGGGGCAAGTTCCTGCTGATTTTCGGCGTGTGCACGCTTTTCTACATGATTTTCGGCTGGTTCGGCACGGTGGCCCACGAAAGCGAAGGCGGCAGCTACAACAAGCAGGTCGACACCTCGTTCCGCTGGGGCATGAGCTGGTTCATATTTTCGGAAGTCATGTTTTTCGCCGCATTCTTCGGCGCGCTGTTCTACATGCGCGTACTGTCGGTGCCGTGGCTCGGCGACCTCGAGCACAAACTACTGTGGCCGGATTTTTCCGCGCAATGGCCGACCGCGGGACCGGGGCTCGGCGAGATGTTCACGCCGATGGGCGCCTGGGGCATCCCCGCGCTGAATACGTTCCTGCTGCTGTCTTCCGGCGTAACGGTGACGTGGGCGCATTGGGGGCTGCTGAAGAACAACCGCACGCAGCTGATTCTCGGCCTCGCGTTGACGGTGGCGCTCGGCATGACGTTCCTCGGTTTCCAGGCTTATGAGTACAGCCATGCGTATTCGGAACTCAATCTGAAGCTGTCGACCGGCGCGTACGGCGCGACCTTCTACATGCTGACCGGCTTTCACGGATTTCACGTGACCGTCGGCACGTTGATGCTCATGGTGATTCTCGGCCGCAGCATTGCGGGCCATTTCACGGCGGAACATCATTTTGGTTTCGAAGGCGTGGCGTGGTACTGGCACTTCGTCGACGTCGTCTGGCTGCTACTGTTTATACTGGTCTACTGGTTATAAACACCAGGCGCCAGAACCAATAACGGGGGGAGGTTCCCGCAGGGAGGGGACTTAAGCGCCGCACCGATGGTGCGGCGTTTTTTTTCCTACAGCTTCGTGGTGATGAAACCGAAATGGTAAGCGAGCATCAACAGCATGAAAAGCGTGAGCGAAAACACGACTCGCCACGTCAGCGCCCTGGCGGTACGCGTCGAAGCCCCGCCCTTGTCCTTGACCATGAAGTAGAGCGCCGAGCCCAGGCTCGCCAGTATCAGGACGATGAATATTAAAACTATGATTTTCAATTGCAGCCTCGCTGGCGGCCAGTGTAGCCCAGCCCGCGTGCACTGACCAGCCATGCCGCAGCTCCAGTTCAAGCCATCGCTGTGGCCTACGCTCGCGGCAATCGCGGGTGTGGCGGCGACGGTCGCGCTCGGCAACTGGCAGCTTGGGCGCGGTCAGGACAAGGCAGCGCTGGCACAGCGTATCGCCGCGGCAAACCGCGACGCGCAGATCGAGCTGTCGCAAACCGAGGCCAGGGCTGAAGACGTGGCGTGGCGCCGCGTCGAAGTGCGCGGGCGCTTTGAACCGAAATACGCGGTCCTGATCGATAACCGCATCCTTCACGGTGTCGTCGGTTACCACGTCGTGATGCCGCTCAGGATAGCGGGCGGAGAGCGCCATGTGCTCGTCAACCGCGGCTGGGTGGCGGCAACTGCTTCGCGCGACGTCCTGCCGCAGTTAAAAACGCCGCCGGAAGATGTGCGTATCACCGGCCTGGCAACGGTGCCGAGCAAACGCTATCTGGAACTTTCGAAGCAGGTGGCCGAAGGCAATGTGTGGCAGAACCTGACGATCGACCGCTATCGCGCGGCCATGCCGATTGCGCTTCAGCCGGTGGTGATACAGCAGGAAAGTGAAATCGACGACGGACTCAAGCGCGAATGGAGCGCGCCCGACCTCGGCATCGACAAACATTACGGCTACGCATTCCAGTGGTTTGCCATGGCCGCCGCAATCGTCATCATTTATCTGGTGTGCAATGTCAGAAAACGCACGTAAAAGCCGCTTCAGCCTCTTGTTGATAGGGGTACTGTGCATTGCGCCGGTGGTCGCGTCGTATCTGATGTACTACGTCCTGCCGCCGCAACGGCATACCAATTACGGCGAGTTGATGGATGCATTGCCGCTGCCGGACGCGCAACTGCGGCTGGCCGACGGCACCGCATTTCAATTGAGCCGGCTGCGCGGCAAGTGGATATTGCTGACGGCGGATGCGGCGCAGTGCGGTGAAGCCTGCCAGCGCAAGCTTTTTACGCTGCGCCAGCTGCGGCTCACCCAGGGCAAGGACATGGACCGCATCGAGCGCGCGTGGCTCATCAGCGACGACGCCGAAATTGCAAAGAGCGTTGCGGACAAAGTCACGCAGGATTTTCACGGGACCTGGGCGGTGCGCGCCGCCGCCAGCGAATTGCTCAAACGCCTGCCTGCGGACGGGCCGCTGGCCGGGTATATTTACGTCGTCGATCCGCTGGGCAACGTGGTGCTGCGCTATGCGGGCGACGCCGAGCCCGCGCGCATGATCAAGGATCTCTCGCGCCTGCTTAAAACGTCGAGGATAGGTTGAATTACAAAAAACTGGTGTTCGCGGCAGTGTACCTGACATTCGTGGTGGTGATCGTCGGCGCTTACGTGCGCCTGCAGGACGCCGGCCTCGGCTGCCCGGACTGGCCCGGCTGTTACGGCCATCTGGTCGGCGTGCCGCAGAGTGCCGAGGAAATCGGTCGCGCGGAGCAGGGGTTTCCGCAGCGGCCTGTCGAAACGCACAAAGCGTGGAAAGAGATGTTTCACCGCTACATTGCGGGCGCGCTGGGCCTGCTGATATTTGCCATCATGCTGACTGCCTGGCGGCAGCGGCGCGCGCTGCGCCAGTCGCCCTGGCTGCCGACGTCCATCGTTGCGCTGGTCGGAATCCAGGCGACACTCGGCATGTGGACGGTGACCATGTTGTTAAAGCCGGTCATCGTTACGCTGCATTTGCTCGGCGGTATGGCGACGCTCGCGCTCCTGAGCTGGCTGGCGTTGCGCCAGACGACTCTGCCGCCAACGCCTGCCGGCGCGCTGCGCCTGCGGCCATGGGCGGTAGCTGGCCTCGTGATCCTGATTTGTCAGATTACCCTCGGCGGCTGGGTGTCGACGAACTACGCGGCGCTCGCATGCCGCGATTTTCCGACCTGTCACGGCGCATGGTTGCCGGCGATGGACTTCGACCACGGATTTCATCTCATGCGGGAACTGGGCATGACCGCGGCCGGCGTCCCGCTGGCGCTCGACGCATTGACGGCGATCCACTGGGCCCACCGTGTCGGCGCACTGGTGACGTTTCTTTATATCGGCGCTTTGGCGGTCGCGTTGATGCGCATCCCGATGTTTCTGCGCTTGGGTGGCGCATTGGCGCTATTGCTGGCGGCCCAGATCAGTCTGGGCATCGCCAACGTGCTGCTGACATTGCCCCTGCCCGTGGC
>JAIOOZ010000004.1 GCA_021414185.1 Betaproteobacteria bacterium | reverse complement strand
TCGCTCAGCATCACGCCCGGCACCAGCGTCGGCACCCTGCCGCACGTTGCGTTCGCGCTGGTTTTGAAGAAAGCCGGCTTCCAACACGATCAGAGAAAGCTCACGGTAGTGGCTTTCAAATCGACCGGCGACGCCGCGATTGCGGTCGTCGGCGGCCACGTCGACGTGCTGGCGACGCGCCCCTCCAACGTCGCCGAGCTGGTCAAGGCGGGGCGGCTGCGCACGCTGGCGGTCACCGCGCCCCAGCGCATGGCCGGCATTCCCGACGTGCCGACGTGGCGCGAGTTGGGAGTGGATGCCGTCTACGGCAACTGGTTCGGCATGATAGGGCCGCGCGCGATGACGGCGGCGCAGGTCGAATACTGGGACAGCGTGTTCCTGCGGCTGACCCGCACCGACGACTGGAAGCGCGAGCTCGAGCGCAACCTGTGGAGCGACTTCTACATGAACAGTGCGCAGACGCGGCGCTTTCTCGACCAGCAGAACGAGGAATTGCGCGGGCTGATGACCGACATCGGCCTCGCCAAGCAATGAAACACGGCACGTGGACCAAAGCGGCATGGGCCTGCGGCCTGCTGGTATTGGCCGGCACCGCATTCGCGCAGTCCTACCCTGCGAAACCCGTGCGCCTCATCGTACCGTTTCCCGCGGACGGTTATACGCTGATGATGGTCGTCTCGAGTTTCGTGACCAATCCAGCGCTGTATCCGAACCTGCCCTTCGATCCACTGAAAGATTTCACGCCGGTGTCGCTGCTGACTTCGGCGCCGCTCGTGCTCGTCGTGCATCCGTCATTGCCGGTGAAGTCGGTGCGCGAACTGGTCGCGCTCGCCAAAGCGCGGCCCGGTGAACTCAATTACGCGGCTGCCGGCAACGGCGCGGGCGGCCATCTCGCCATGGAGCTGTTCAAAGGCATGGCCGGCATCAACATGGTCACCATCATCTACAAGGGCGGCGCGCAGGCGGTGACGGATGTGATCGGCGGCCAGGTGCAGCTCACCGTCAACAACCCCATCGTGGTGCTGCCGCATGTGAAATCAGGACGTCTGCGCGCACTCGCTGTCACGAGCGCCCAGCGGCTGGCTGCGGCACCCGAATTGCCGACCATCGCCGAGTCCGGCGTACCCGGATTCGAAGCCAGTCTCTGGTACGGCGTCGTCACGCCGCCGGGCCTGCCCGCCCCGCTGGTCGGACGCCTCAATACCGAATTGTTGAAAGCGCTGCAGCATCCCGACACGCGCGAGCGCCTCGCGCTCGACGGCGTGCGCATCATCGGCAGCACGCCGGAGCAGTTCGGCGAGCATCTGCGGCACGAATCAGTCAAGTGGACCAAAGTGGTACGCGACGCGCGCATCAAGCTCGAATAGATATCGTAGATGGAGAATGCAATGACAGCAGCTGTATGTGATCTGACCGACAAATCCTGCAAACCATGCGAAGGCGGCGTGCCGCCGCTCGACGACGCGCAGGTGCGCGACCTGCTGAAGCAGCTCGACGGCTGGACGTTGACGGGCAGCGTGATCAGCAAGACGTATTCCTTCAAGAACTATTACCAGACGATGGCGTTCGTCAACGCAACCGCATGGGTCTCCAACCGCGAGAACCACCATCCGGATCTCGCGGTCGGCTACAACCAGTGCCGCGTCGATTACACGACGCATGCGATCAAGGGATTGTCCGAGAACGATTTCATTTGCGCCGCCAAGATCGACCGCCTCTTTGCCGACGACGCAAAACCCAAATAATCCAAGTACGACCGGAGCAGACCAGCAATGACTCATGACCTCCTGATCAAGAACGGCACTATCGTCGACGGCACCGGCGCCGCGCAGTTCCGCGGCGATATCGCCGTCAGCGGCGGACGTATCACGGGCGTCGGCAAAGTCGAAGGCGGCGCCGCCGAAACCATCGACGCCGACGGGCTCGTTGTCGCGCCGGGGTTCGTCGATCCGCACACGCATTACGACGCGCAGATTTCCTGGGATGGGATGCTCAACGCCTCGTCCGAGCATGGCGTGACCACTGTCGTAATGGGCAATTGCGGCGTCGGCGTCGCGCCCTGCCGCCCCACGGACCACAATCTGCTGATCGAAGACCTCATCAACGTCGAAGGCATGTCGCAGGCGGTGCTGGCAGCGGGCATCCAGTGGAACTGGGAATCGTTCGCCGATTATTTGGCAATGGCCAAAGCGCAGGAGTGCGCGGTGAACCGCGCGTTCATGGTGCCGCTGTCGCCGCTGCGCACCTACGTCATGGGCGCCGACGCAGGCACGCGCGGCGCGACCGCCGATGAGACCAAACGCATGGCTGCCCATATCGAAGACGCGATGGCGGCCGGCGCCTCGGGATTCAGTTCGTCGAACAACCGCTCGCAGATCGGTTACCAGGGCAAGCCTTTCGCGGCACGACTGACGAGCCGCGACGAATACGCAGCTTATTGCGGCGTGCTGAAACGCGCCAAGCGCGGCGTGATCCAGATCGCGGTGACCAACCGCTTCGCCACGCTCGCCGACGACGAATATGAACTGCTCGATTTCCTGCTCACGCAAAGCGAGCGTCCGGTCACCTGGATTTCGCTCCTGAACGATCCCAACAAGCCCAACGGCTGCCGCGAAGTGCTCGACAAGATCGATCCGCTGGTGAAGCGCGGTTGCGCGCCGCAGATGCTCATACGCTCGATGCTGCGCGAGTTCACGCTGAAGATTCCCTACGCATTCACCGAGTTCAAGTGCGCGGCCCCCGTGTTCAATCGCCCCGTCGGGGAGCAGAAGAAAATCTACGCCGACCCTGCTTTTCGCGCAGCGTTCAAGGCGGAGCTCGCCGAAGGCCGGCGCTTCACCGGCCAGCCGCCCAAAGTCATCATCTGCAAAATGGGCAACCAGGCGCTGCGTCACTACGAGACGCGCAAGGTCGGGGAGATTGCGGCCGAGCGCAACGCGGACCCGGTCGATACCTTGTTCGACATCGCCATCGAAGACGACTTGAACATGCTCGTCGCCTACGAGCGCGGTAACAGCGACCGTAAACAGATCGCCGACATGCTGCGCGATCCGCGTTCGATGATCGGCCTGTCGGACGGCGGCGCGCACGTCGACATGCTGTACGAGGCAGGCTACCCAACCTATCTGCTTTCGCACTGGGTGCGGGAAAAGCAGGTGCTGACCATGGAACAGGCCGTGAGACGCATCACTTCCGAACCCGCGGACTTTTTCGGCCTGCACGACCGCGGCCGCATTACCGCGGGCAAGGCCGCGGACTTTGTGCTGTTCGACCAAGCGGCTATCGGTTCGCCCGAGCGCGGGTCGTTCATCTATGACCTGCCAACGGGCGCGGGACGCTTGCACGCGAAGGCGCAGGGCATTTCGCGCATCGTGGTCAACGGCCGCAGCCTTTATCGCGACGGCAAGCCCACCGGAGATTTGCCGGGCAGCGTCGTCAGTTCTGCGTAACACACCATGAATTTGCATTGCCGCGCGCCGGCGCTGGCGCTTGTGTCAATAATGGCTGCGTTCGTTTGCGCCGCTGCCTCGTTCGCACAGACCTACCCGAACCGGCCGATCCG
>JAIOOZ010000003.1 GCA_021414185.1 Betaproteobacteria bacterium | reverse complement strand
CGCCGATACAAATTCCGGACATGGCCTCGAACCAGTCCCAAGTCTTATCAGCCTATCTGCGTTCATCGGCGTTCATCGGCGGTTCCAAAATGTTCTAAGATCGCTTGAAATAATTTTGTCCGTCAGTCCGCCCGCGCACCTGAGTCCTTTACCGGCTTGGCCCAGCGCGCGTGGTCCTCGCGCAGCGCTTTCGCCAGCTCGTCCGGCGAAGAACCTATGGCTTCCGCGCCGTCATTGGCCATGTGCGCCGCGATTTCCTGAGACTTCAGGTTGCGTACGATTTCGGCATTGATTTTAGCGATGATAGCGCTCGGCGTGCCGGCGGGTGCGACGACTGCGTAGAAAGACTCAACGACATAGCCCGGCAGCCCCGACTCGCTGATCGTGGGGATCTCCGGCAAAGGCCCATAGCGTTTGGCGCTGCTGATGGCGATGCCGCGCAGGCGGCCGCTGCGCACATGCGGCAGCACCGGCACTACACTTGAAAAACGCATCTGGATATTGCCGGCCAGCAGATCGACGATCGCCGGAGCCGCGCCCTTGTACGGGATGTGCACGATTTCGATACCCGCCATATTGTTGAACAGCACGCCCGCAAGATGGGTCGATGAGCCGTTGCCAGACGAGCTGTAATTCATCTTGCCGGGATTGGCTTTCGCATACGCGATCAATTCCTTGATGCTCGCCGCCGGTATCTTCGGATGCACCACCAGAAAGTAAGGCGAATTCGATGCCATGGTTATCGGCGCGAAATCCCTGAACGTGTCGTAGCGCAGTTTCGAATAAATATGCGGATTGATGGTGAGCACCGCGCTGGGCGTGACAAACAGCGTATAACCGTCAGGTGTTGCGCGCGCCACCGTTTCCGCGCCTATGATGCCGCCGCTGCCTGGCCGGTTGTCGACCACCACCGGCTGTCCCCATGCCTCGAACAGCTTCTGGCCGAGTATGCGCGCGAGCGTATCGCTGCCGCCGCCTGCCGCGTACGGTGAAATCATGCGGATCGGTTTCACGGGAAAGGCCGGCTCAGCCGCCTCCGCGGCGGCACTCGCGCCCGCGAGCAGCAGAGCGAGGGATACTTTTTGTTGCGTCGTCATGATGCGCTTTGCAGTTGCGTTAATCGGTCAGGTTTTCCCGCGCGTGTCTTGTTCCAGCAACGACATGACTTTGCTGAAATTGCCCGCCCGCAGGAAATCATTCAGCAAAGCGTAAAGCGCGGCGGTTTTCGCAGTACCCAGTACCGGCTCGACCAGCCCTGCGAACTTGCCGCGAAAATCTTCCTCGTTCATCGGGTTGTCGGCGTGGCCCAGCACGATATCGGTGTCGGCGTGCAGGCGTACGCCGCCTTCGAGATCAACGTCCATGTGCGCTTCGTACTGCGGCTGGTTCTGCACTACTTCGAGTTCGATCAAAGGCAGTAACTCTTTCACCGAGCTGTCGTTAAATGCAGTCTCCGTGAAATCAGTCGCCACCAGCCGGTAGCCGCGCAAGCCGAGCGCGATACAGAACGATATGCTGAATTTGCATTCGAGCGGCGTGCGTGGATTAAGCTTGCCCGCCGCAACCATCGCATTGGGATGTACTTTTGCCGCTACCCTGATGATTTTCTTTCCCGCAAGCTGCGGCGCGAGCTTGCGCGCGGCCTGTATCGATGCATGCGTCGCGCGGCAACTGGCGTAAGGCTTGAAGCCGTTGCGCAGAATCTCCCAGCGCGCGGCGAAATCGAGCGGTGGAACTTCCACCACGCGGTCCTGGATGATGGCGTCGAGCAAACCGCGCTCGAGTTCCAGCAATTGCGTCGCCGATTCGAAACCATTTGCGGCGAGTTGCGCCGCCATGATGCCGTCCATTGCCGCCTTGCCGCCATGGAAAGGCTTGGCATGCGTGCCGAACGAACCGATGAGTCCGCCCGCCGTGGTCGCGGCAGCCCCCACCGCATATTCAATCTGTTGTTCATCGAGGCGCATCAGCACGCTGGCCACCACCGCTGCGCCGACGCGGCCGAATATCGACGTCGGATGAAAACCGCGCCTGTGCAGGCTGCGCCCCACCCCGGGCGGACCGCCGCCACCCAGCCGCGCCATCACTTCGAAACCGGTGATAAAAGCCGCCAGCGTTTCCTGCTCACTCGAACCCAATTGATTGGCGACCGCAATCGCTGCTGCCCAGCACGGACAACTGATGTGGCCAGCGCCCATCTGGTGCGCGTCGTCGTAATCCATCGCGTGCGCCATTGTCGCGTTGACGAGCGCGGCCAGCGCCGGTGTCGTGCACGGCCCGAGAAAAATCCGCGCATTGCCACTAGCTTTCCAATCCTCGGCAACCCGCCGCACCGCACGCACCGGCGCTTCGTCCACCGCACCGACTGCGACGCCGACGAAATCAACCAGTGCCGTCAGCGCCGCCTTGGTGACCGCGGGTGGAAACTCGCGGCGCAGCGCGCCTGCCGCGTAAGCCGCGATGCTGCGGCTGCGCATTAATGGCACGCTTGCGATGTTTGCCCTGTCGTTCAAATCGATTGGCTCCCCCAACGGATACGCATGGCGTCTGCGTTTTCGCGCTAGCCTAGCATACGTTTTGCCGTTTTCCAGCGCGGCTCCCTGCGCCGGTGTTTTCCCAGCGCGGCTCCCGGCGCCGGTGTTTTCCAGCGAGGTTCCTAGCCCCGGTTAGCGGTAAACCCCCGCCCCCGTTACAATAGCGCCCTGCCCGTGCATTGCGATTTACAGCGCCATCCGGCAGCATCATTCAGCCGCGGGCCAAAACCACAACAAACCAAATTCAGCCAGGAGAGCAGCATGCTGCCCAGTACCATGAACGCGATCACCATAGTCCGTGCCGGCGGCCCCGAGGTATTGCAGGCCGTCACGCGCCCGCTGCCGCAACCGGCAGCCGGACAGGTGCTGATCAAAGTCGCGTTCGCCGGCATCAACCGCCACGA
>JAIOOZ010000002.1 GCA_021414185.1 Betaproteobacteria bacterium | reverse complement strand
CCGCCGCAACTACGCCGCCTGCACCTCAAGGCTCGCCTCAAGTTCGCGCAATGACTTGATATCGAGTTTGAAGCCCGCCGCCGCCCATTCTTCGATTTCCTCCTGCAGGGCGGTCACCGTCAGCGGATTGCTCGCCAGCCATTCACGGTCCATGCCCAGCCGCAGCGTGTGGCCGTTCACTTTGGCATCGATCTGGGGCAGCGGGATGTCCGCGCGGCTACGGTAGATCAGCGCCGCCAGCCGCAGGCCCATTACCATGCGCCAATCGACGACTTCGACGTCGTGCGTAAAAATTTTCTTCAGCGTCCGGCGGTGCGCAAGGACCAGCGTGGCGAGCCGCCATTGCTCCATCTTGGAGAATCCCGGCATGTCGGCGTTCTGCACAATATACGCGGAGTGCTTGTGGTACCCGCTGTAGGCGACCGAAATGCCGATTTCGTGCAGCTTGGCGGCCCACGCGATGTAATGCGGCGCCGCGGCATCGCTCGCCTCCGCGCCCGCGGTGAAACGCCGATAAAGCGTCAAGGCAAAATTGGCGACGCGGCGCGCCTGTCTGGAATCGACGTGGTAGCGCTGCATGAACTGCGATACCGTGATATCGCGCATATCGTGGTGCTGAAAGCGCCCGAGCAGATCGTAGAGTATGCCCTGGCGCATCGAGCCGCTCGCCACCACCATGGATTCGATGCCGAGTTCCGTCAGCGCCGCGGTCATGATGGCGAGCGCGCCCGGGAGCACCGGCAGGCGGTCGCTCTTGAGCCCCGCCAGATCGAGTTGTTTGACGTCGCCAGCCTTGATCATCGCTGAACGCAACAACTCAAGGCCATCCGGGGTAATCCCGGCTTCCGAAAAACCATTCAGCTGCAGGATTTCGGACAGTGCGCGCGCACTGCCGGACGAACCGACCGCGTCCTTCCACTGGCCCTTGGCGAAACTGCTGACCATGGTCTGCAATTCGTTGCGCGCCGCGAGTTCTGCCTGCTTCATCGCGCTCTTGGTGATTTCCCCACCCGGGAAATACTTGAGACTGTAACTGACGCAGCCCATGTACAGACTTTCCAGCCTGAGCGGCTTTAACCCGCGGCCAATGATGAATTCAGTGGAGCCGCCGCCGATATCGACCACCAGGCGCTTCTCCTTGGAGACCGGCAGGCTGTGCGACACGCCGACGTAAATCAGGCGCGCTTCCTCGCGTCCTGCCACCACCTCGATTGGAAATCCCAATGCCGCCTCTGCCTGCTTGAGAAACGCCGCGGCATTCTTGGCGACGCGCAGGGTATTGGTGCCGACCGCGCGCACCCCGTGCGGATCGAAGCCGCGCAGCCGCTCGCCAAAACGTTTCAGGCAATCCAGCGCGCGGCTCTGGGAATCTTCGTCGAGGCGCTTCTCGCGATTGAGCCCGGCGCCGAGGCGGATTGGTTCGCGCAGGGAATCGAGCGGGTAGATCTGATCACCGACGACACGCGCAACCTGCAGGTGGAACGAGTTGGATCCGAGGTCAACTGCGGCGAGTGTGGAGTAAACCGCCATGTTATATGAGCTGGTCTGCCGTCAGTTTATGCGTCGATGAATAACCATCATGGATGCGGGAAGTATAGGTAATTTGCGCCGGCGATGCTACGTTTTTTTGTCCGCTTGAGGCGATTTGCCCGACGCGGCTTAATCAAACCGTCAATTTCCGGTCACTCGGTTGTAACCGTGTTTGCATATTGTGATGCCCGACATCAACCATGGAGGCCCCATATGCTGCAGAGCCAGGTCCGCCCTCAGACCCAACCGCGCAAAGCTCTCGCCGTGACGCTCGCACGCGGCGTCCAGGAAGTCGTCGAAGCGCAACGCCTGCGTTACAAAGTGTTTGCCGAGGAGATGGGTGCGCGCATACCGGGACGCGAACAAGGTATTGACAGCGATTTCTACGACGCGCACTGCGAACATCTGCTGGTCCGTGATACCGATACCCAGCAGGTGGTCGGCACTTACCGCATACTCAACGGCGCGAAAGCCCGCCGCATCGGCGGTTTTTATGCGGACGAGGAATTCGACCTCACGCGGCTCAACCACCTGCGCGACAGCACGGTGGAAATTGGGCGCTCGTGCGTGCATCGCGACTATCGCGGCGGCACGACCATCGCGTTGCTGTGGGCCGGCCTGGCGAATTACATGACGCACCATGGTTACCGCTATCTGATCGGCTGCGCGAGCATCGGCATGGCCGACGGCGGGCACGCGGCGGCGAGCATCTACCACCGGCTGCAGGCCACGCATCTGGCGCCGGTGGAATACCGCGTCTTTCCGCGCTGCGACCTGCCGCTGGCCGCTTATGGCGAAGACGTCGCCTGCACGCTCCCGCCGTTGATTAAAGGCTATGTGCGCGTCGGCGCCTATATCTGCGGCGCACCGGCGTGGGATCCTGATTTCAACACTGCCGATCTGCTGATGATGCTGCCGATGGCGCGCATACAGGCCCGCTACGCGCGGCATTTTCTGAAGGCAGGCCATTAGTCCGCTAACCGGCCTGCTGCGCGCAGCGCGTGTCGTGCTGCATCTCATGCACGGTATCGCGCTTGCCGCGTGCATCTTTCCGCGCCTGGCTCCCGTGCAACGCGTCGGCCACGTGCAACGCTGGTCAGCCCGTCTTTTGCACATACTCGCGGTGCGGCTTGAAATCAGCGGCGTGCCGGCGCGCGGCGCGGCCCCCGCCATGCTGGTCGCTAATCATGTTTCGTGGCTGGACGTATACGCGTTAAATGCCGTGTGTCCGGCACGCTTTGTCGCCAAGGCGGATATCCTGCGCTGGCCCCTCATCGGGCTCTTCGCGCGCAAAGCGGGCAGCGTGTTCATCGACCGCTCGCGGCGGCGCGACATCCTGCGCGTGAATGCGCAGATGTCGGCCCTGTTGCGGGACGGTGAAACCATTGCGGTATTTCCCGAGGGCACGACTTCCGCAGGCGATGCGGTATTGCCGTTCCGTGCACCGCTGCTGCAGCCGGCGGTCGCGTGCGACGCGCGCCTGCAGGCAGTCGCCATTCGCTACACACGATTGGACGGCAGCTTGTGCTGCGAAGCCGATTTCACCGGAGATAAGACGCTGTTCGGTGCATTACTGCTGGTATTGACGCAACCGGTCATCCACGCGCGTCTGCAATTCCTGCCGCCCATCGCATGCGCCGGCAAGCACCGCCGCGAACTTGCTCGAGAAGCTGAACAGCAAGTCGCCGGCGCGCTGGGCCTGGCCGCCATCAGAACGCACTTTGTGGCGTCCGACTACCCGCAGGGTTCGAACGATTCCGCGTTCGGCGTGCAGATCTAGGTTCCGACAATCCCGCCGTCGTCCTTGCGGATGACGATGGTGGACGAGCGCGGACGCCCGGCCGCTTCGCCATCGGGCCAATTGCTCACGGCCAGCGGTTGCGCCGGGTCGCTGCGCTCGCTCGCGGTCTCGCCCGGATGCTGGATGTTGATGAACATGCTGGTGCCGTCCGGCGTCATCGTAACGCCGGTGATCTCGCAGCCTTTAGGCCCGGTGAGGAAGCGGCGGATGCGCCCCGTCGCAGGATCAGCGCACAGCATCTGATTGTTTCCCACGCCTGCATAGTCGCCACGGTTGAGCACGCTGGTCGAGACGTCGGTCTGTATCCACAGGCGCCCGGCCGGATCGAACCATAAACCGTCGGGGCTGCCGAAAACGTCGCCCTTGATATTATCGGTACCCGGCTGGTCCTTGGCGCCGCGCGCGCTGTTGTTGGTCAGCGTGCAGTACACCGACTTGTCGCGCGGATTCACGGCGGTCCATTCGGGACGGTCCATTTTCGTGGCCCCCGCGCGGTCGGCCGCCTGCCGCGTTTTAATGAGTATCTCCGCCTGCGACGCGAAGCCGGCTTCTGCGGTAAGTCCGCTTTTGCCGTGAACGAGTTCAAGCCACTCGCCGCTGCCGTCGGCATTGAATTTCGCGACGTAAAGGGTGCCGTGGTCGAGCAGATCGCGGTTCGCGGCGCGGTCGGTCTTGTTGTACGGGTCGCGCGACACGAACTTGTAGATGTATTCGAACTGCTGATCGTCGCCCATGTAGTAGACGACGCGATTGTCCGCCGTCAGCGCAAGTGCGGCGCCCTCGTGCTTCACGCGCCCGAGGGCAGTACGCTTGACCGGTTGCGACGCCGGTTCGAAAGGATCGATCTCAACCACCCAGCCGAAACGATTCGGCTCGTTAGGGTTGGCCGCCGCGTCAAAGCGCGGATCGAATTCATGCCAGCGATAGCCGGCGCCTCGCGCGGTCACGCCGTAGCGCCGCTGTTCGGGCGGAATCGTGCCGGCGTTGACGAAATATCCGTTCCAGTTTTCCTCGCAGATGAGATAGGTGCCCCACGGCGTGTAGCCGCTCGCGCAGTTGTTTATCGTGCCCAGCACCTCGTCGCCGGCGGGATTTGCCGCAGTCCGGAGCGACGCGTGACCCGCGGCCGGTCCGGCAATACGCATGGGCGTTTGGGCCGTGACCCGGCGCGCGTAGCGGGACGGTCGCACGACGGACCACTGCCCGGCCCGGTTTTCGACTTCGATCACCGACACCCCGTGCGCGTTCTGCGACTTGCGCACTTTCTCCGCGCTCCAGTTGTCGAATCCATCGGTATGCAGCAAACCATCGTCGGTGTACTCGTGATTCATCACGAGCAGCCCGCGCGCCGAACTTTGCGAACCGTACGGCATGGCGAAATATTCGATACCGTCGTGGTGCATACCGGCCTGCAGCGCCTGTTCGGCGGCGGTATTGCCGCCGTCGGTCATGAAGGCGGGCATGCCAGCCGGGCTGCCCACTGGGTCCCCCCAGCGGTACACCACGTTGGCGGAATATCCGGCCGGGACGCGTACCCGGTCTTCGCGCGAACCGCTGATCGAACTGAAACCGATTTCTCCGGTGTCGGCGCGCATGCCGGGCGTCGCACACCCGAGCGGCAGACCGAGCAGCGGCAGCAGGGTTGCTCCCTGCAGAACCTGGCGCCGCGACAACCTGGCTTCAAGCAGCCGGGCCAGGCTGCCCGTTACGGAGGGATTGGCTACTGCCAGCGGATCGCTGTAACTCTTGCTCATGACAACAACTCCCGAGGATGAATATTGGCGGATGACCGTTGATGATAAGCCGCGCAGATTACGCGCCGGTGACAAGCGCGTGGGCGGGCGCAATCCCTGTGCAACATTCAGCTGCTAACGTGACGCAGCTTACCTGACCCGCCCACTCAAATTCCGGAGGACACCGCGCCATGAAACCGCTCGTCGTAATAACCCACCGCATACACGCCGATGCCATCGAACTGCTGTTGACCCTGTGCGATGTGGCGCTGGTCACCACACGCTCCGCCTACGCGCGGCAGGAAATGCGGGAACTCTCCCGCAACGCCCATGCCCTGCTGGCCGCCACTCCCGAACGCATCGACGACTATCTGTTAGCCGGTTGTCACAGCCTGGGCATAGTTGCATGCACATTCCGCATCCCGGAGCACATCGATATCGCGGCCTGCACGCGCCGCGGCATCTGGGTCACCAACGTGATGTCGCGCTGGCTCGGCAAAGACGCCGAAATCGAAGCAGCGCGCAATATTCTTGACGTATTGAGCGGCGACACGCCGCGCGGCGCGCTGAACGAAGTATTGCAGACCGCCGCGTAATCTTTATCGCACGTCGCCGTCAGCGTTACCGGGCGGCGCTAACCAGCGCATGGCCGCCACCGCAGCAAGTGCGCCCGCCATTTGCGCCAGAACAAATGCCGGCGCATCAACCGGCCGGATACCTGCGAAGGTATCGCTCGCCGCGCGCGCGAGCGTCACCGCGGGGTTGGCAAAGGATGTAGACGCAGTGAACCAGTAGGCCGCCGTGATATAGGCGCCTACTGCGGCGGCAACGGCAGGCAGGCTTTGCCGCGCACTGCCCAGAATGACGACCAGCAGGCCAAAGGTGGCAACACCTTCCGCCCACCACTGAGCGGCGCCGGTGCGTTCATGCTGTGACGCGAAAAACAGCGGCTCGCCAAACATCGCGTGGGCCGCAGCCACACCCGCAAATGCGCCCAGAAGCTGGGCTCCGACATAAGCGATTGCATCACGATTTCCGATTTGTTTGTTCAACGTCGCGACCACCGTGACCGCCGGATTGAAATGCGCTCCGGACACAGGGGCGAATACCAATATCAACGCATACAGCGCGGCACCGGTCGCTATGGAGTTAGCGAGCAACGCAATCGCCACGTTGCCGGCGGCAAGGCGTTCGCCCATGATGCCCGAACCGATTACGGTTGCCAGCAACAGCGCTGTGCCGAGCGCCTCCGCTGCCAGACGCCGGCCCAGCGTCATTTCGACTTGCCGATTTCTTCGAGTTTTTTCTGCAGACTGAATTTGTCCAGCTTGCTCATCGGCAAGCTGGCGAAAATATTGATGCGGCTGGCCAGATGGCGGAACGTATCGGAAAACGCGCGGCGCTTCTGCTCGTCGCTGCCTTCGACCGCCGCCGGATCGGGCAATCCCCAATGCGCAGTCATCGGCTGCCCGGGCCACACCGGGCAGACTTCGTTCGCCGCGTTGTCACAGACGGTAAACACGAAATCCATTTTCGGCGCATCCGGCACGGCGAATTCGTCCCAATCCTTGCTGCGCAGTCCATCGATCGGCAGGCCGACGCTTTGCACCTGCGCGAGCGCGAACGGATTGGGTTTGCCTGACGGATGGCTGCCTGCGCTAAAGCCTTTGAACCGGCCCTGGCTTACCGCCAGATTGTTGAGTATTGCCTCGGCCATCAGGCTGCGCGCCGAGTTGTGGGTGCAGAGAAACAACACGTTGTAGATTTGATCGCTCATTTCAATTTCCTGTTTTGACCGGTTGCTTCTTTAGCGCGCGCGAAGGCTTGCACGCGGCCACCGGACTGCAGGGGTTACCGCCGCAGCAGTTATCAGTGAGAAACCCCAGCAGTTCGTTCATAAGATCGAGATTGGCCGAATAAATGACGTAGCGTCCCTGCGTCAGCGCCGTAACCAATCCTGCATTGGCCAGTTCCTTGAGATGAAACGACAGCGTAGCGGGTGCTATACCAAGCTTGGCTCCGATGACGCCCGCGCTTAAGCCCTCGGGCCCGCGCGTGACCAGCAGACGGTAGACCGCGAGGCGCGATTCCTGGGCGAGCGCAGCGAGCGCCTTGACGACCTGAATTGATTTCATATTTCGAATAATATCGAAATATTAGGCAGCTCGTCAACAGCGGCGCTGCCATGGCCTGCCTTCCGGCCAGAAATATTTCCGCAACATTTTTCGCGTCGAATACGGGTTTGGCCAACTGCCCGGACCGAATATGACGAGCGCGAACTACCGTGCGGCATTGCTGGATGCCGAGACCGGCGCCAACGAAAGTTATCGGTTCGAAGCCGGGCCCGGGCTGTTCCTGATGCCGGCGGACGAAATCATCCATGTGTTCATCGATCACCTGAACGCCAACGATTACGTCGGCCGGCCGGTCGGCTATGAATTGAATTCGGCGATCAAGAAAAGCGACAAGCAGGTGGTAATGGCAACGGGGTCGCTGCTGGTCGGCAAAGGCGAGATCCCTTTCCTGCTCATGATCTCCCCCGACCCGCGGCCTGCGCAGCCGTAGCTGTCAGCTGTCAGTGCCGCCAATCCGCGGAACCCCTTATTTTTCCACCAGGTCTATGGATTTCTGGCAGATAACGACAATTCGCTTGTAAGCGGTTTGCCGCTTGCGGCGGCTGGCGTATTCCGGAATTGCCTCGATGCGCTTGATGATTTTTTTGCAGGCGCGCAACAACTGGCGCGATTCCGCGATGACCTTGGGGTACTTTTTCAACAGGCGCATGTCCTTGCGCGTCAGGCTTTGCAGCACCCGGTATTGAGCGTGCGTGACTTTGAGTGTTTTCATCGTATTCCCCGCTGCGCTTGAAACCCGTTACAGCCGGCTATCCATGCGCCGCAGACGGTCTGCGATTATCCGCATCAACTGCAAGGCAAAGTTCGGCGTCTGCCGCACCAGAAAATGAAAGCGTTTTTCATCGATCGGCACCAGTTTGCAGGCGGTTTTGGCAACCGCTGTCGCGCTGCGCGCCGCAGTGTCGAGCAGAGCCATTTCACCGAGCACGCCGCCCGGCCCGAGTTCTTCGACCAATTTGTTTTTCACCAGCAAATCGGCCTGGCCTTCAACAACGACGTACATCACGTCACCAGCCTCCCCTTCGCTGAAGATTATCTGTCCAGGCGCAAAAAGCCGCGTATTTTCTTCATTGCGGAACAAATCTATCGTAACCATGCGGCCCCCGGATATGCGTAGCCTGCACCGTTGCCTGCTACGTTACGAATCTATAACAGAAATGTGTCAGGTTCGTGACAACTAAGGAGTGCGGCACCGGGGGGCGGGCCGCTGATCAGGCCGCGGCGCCAATGAAATTTCTGCCGCGCACGCCAGCCAGCGCGTCATGCACCATGCGTTCGGGCTCACCGCTAGCGACACCATAGCTCTCGAAACGCGTGCTGACGCCGAGCCCTTCGAGAAAATCGTGCAACGTTCGCTCGGCCTGCGCAAGCGGGCAATCAAAAACCTGCGCAAGAACGGCATCGCGCCCGGGGCTGCGGCCGACCGCGGCCGACCGCGCGCGCAAGCACCATCGGCAGCGTAAACGAACACGCCAGCCCGTGCGGCAGCCCGTGCTTCAAAGTCATCTCGTAGGAAATCGAATGGGCAAGCGCGGTTTTCGTATTGGAGAACGCAAGGCCCGCGGTAAGCGCAGCCCGCGCGACGTTCGTACGCAATTCAAGATCGCCGGGCCGCACCATCAGTGCCGGCAGTTTTGCAAGTATCGCGCGCGCCGCCGCCACTGCCAGCATATCGGACACGGGGTTGGCATTCACGTTCCAGATTGCCTCGAGGCTGTGCGACAGCGCATCGAGCGCGCTGTGCAGCGTGACGGCAGGCGGCAACGACAGTGTGAGTTCGGGATCAACGATCGCCGCTTCTGCCCATGTTTCCTTCAAGTGCAGCGAATATTTCTTCTGCCGTCCGGGCGCCGCGTCCCAGATCGTCGCATAAGGTGTCACCTCGCTGCCGGTACCCGCGGTGGTCGGAACCGCTATCAAACGTTTGACCCGCGCCGGTGTGAACGGCGCGCCCATCGCGAGCAATGCCACAAGTTCATCAAGCCTGCCGCTGGCAGTACCTATCATCAGCGCCTTGGCGGTATCGAGCGTGCTACCGCCGCCGATGCCGATTACGACTTCACATTGGTGATAGTCG
>JAIOOZ010000001.1 GCA_021414185.1 Betaproteobacteria bacterium | reverse complement strand
GTGCTGATCCCGCGCGACGCGGAAGGCTTCAAGCAGGGCGCGCCTTCCAAATTCCTCAACGGCGAAGACTGGGTGCAGACCTATCTCGACAACGTCTATGTCGGGCCCGAGAACGTCATGCTGAAAGAAGGCGGCTTCAAGAAACAGATCGCGGGCTTCAACGTCGAGCGCATCGGCAACACTGCGCGTTCGCTGGCGTTCGGCCGTTACGCCTACGAGCAGGCGCGCCAATGGGCCATGCAACGCAAGCAGTTCGGCCGCCCGCTGTGCGATTTCCAGGGCCTGCAATGGAAATTCGCCGACATGAAAATCAAGCTCGACGCGGGGCAACTGCTGATTTACCGCGCGGTCGCCAACGCCGTCGACGGCATTCCCTCGGCGGAAGACACGGCCATCGCGAAAGCTTTCTGCAACCAGGCTGGTTTCGATATCTGCAATGAAGCTATGCAGGTCATGGGCGGCATGGGCTATACGCAGGAAACGCTGGTCGAATACTGCTTCCGCAAATGCCGCGGCTGGATGATAGCCGGCGGCTCGATCGAAATTTTAAAGAACCGCATCGCCGAAAGCGTGTTCGAGCGCTCGTTCTCGCAGCGGCCGCCTAAAAGCAGTGAAGGAGTGAAAAAGTGAAGGGGTGAAGGTGTAAGTAAGTTTTTCACTCTTTCACCCATTCACTCCTTCACCAGTAACCACCGATGAAAACCAAACCGTCCAACAAGCTACTCGCAGAAGCGCTCTTTTCACCCAAGGTAGTGGCGTTGATCGGCGCGTCCGGTGACGCAAAGAAAAACACGTCCCGTCCGCAGCGCTTCCGGTGACGCAAAGAAAAACACGTCCCGTCCGCAGCGCTTTTTGCGCAAGCACGGCTATAAAGGCCGCATCGTGCCGGTCAATCCCGGCCGCGACGAGATCTTCGGCGAGAAAGCCTATCCCGACCTGATGTCGGTGCCGGAGGCCATCGAGCACGCATTCATCATGGTGCCGCGCGACGCGGTCGCCGCCGCCATCAGGCAATGCGTCGAAAAGAAAGTGCTGACCGCGACGATATACAGTGACGGCTTCGCCGAGACCGGCGAAGAAGGCCGCCGCATGCAGGAAGAAGTGATGGCCATCGCGCGCGCGGGCAATGTGCGCGTGCTCGGGCCGAACTGCATAGGTATCCTCAGCATACAGCCGTCGTTTGCGTTGTCGGTCAACGCGGTGCTGGAAATGGACCACATCAAACCAGGGCCGTTCGCGATCGTTTCGCAGTCGGGCAGCATGACCGGCGGCCTGCTGTCGCGCGGGCTCGGCCGCGGCGCCGGGTTCTCCAAATTAATTTCGGTCGGCAACGAAGCCGACATCGGCGTGGGCGAACTGACCGACATGCTGGTCGACGATCCGCATACCGGCGCCATCCTGCTGTTCCTCGAAACGCTGCGCGATGCCGACCGGCTCGCATACGCGGCGCGGCGCGCTTATGCGGCGAACAAACCTTTCATCGTGTACAAACTCGGCCGCTCCGATATCGGCCAGGACCTTGCGGCATCGCACACGGGCGCGCTGGCCGGCGCGGATGAAGTCGCAGACAGCTATTTCCGCGCGCACGGCATGCTGCGCGTCGACATGCTGGAGACCCTGTTTGAACTGCCGGCGCTGATCGCCGGGCAAAAACCTGCCTCGCGCCACCGTGTCGCGGTAATGACCACCACTGGCGGCGGCGCTGCCGCGGTCGTCGACCGTTTAGGCACTTTTGGCGTCGACGTCGTCGCGCCCAGCGACAAGGTCGTCGACAACCTCGCCGCAAAAAAAATCATCATCCCGCGCACGCGGCTCACCGACCTGACTCTCGCCGGCGCGAAAAAAGAAATCTACAGCGCAGTGCTCAACGAACTGCTCGCTTCCGATCACGCCGAACTGGTGCTTGCCGTGGTCGGCAGCTCCGCTGCGCTGCATCCGCAAATAGCCATCGAACCGATTGCGGAAGCGGACCGGCGTGGCAAACCGCTCGCGGCTTTTCTCGCGCCGCACGCCGAAACCTCTTTGGGCCTGCTCACCAACGCTGGTGTCGCAGGTTTTCGCACGCCTGAATCGTGCGCCGATGCGATACGCGCGTGGCGCGACTGGACCGCACCGGTCGAAATGCCTGCGGCCGATGCGAAAAAACTCGCCGCGGCCGGCGCGCTGCTGAAGACCATGCCCGGCAGCCAGATCAACGAATACGATGCGTGCAAAGTCTTCGCGGCGCTCGGCATCGCGCATGCAGCAACCGCGGTAATCGAAAAACCTGAGCAGGCCGCGGGCATTGAGTTTCCGGTCGTCGCGAAAATCCTTTCGCCCGACATCCTGCACAAGACCGATGCCGGCGGCGTGGTGCTCAACATCGCCGACGCCGCGGCGCTGAAAGCTGCGGCCACGCAGATACTGACCCGCGTCAAAGCCAAGCATCCAGCCGCGAAAATCAACGGCATCCTTGTGCAGCGCATGGAAAAAGGCCTCGCTGAAGTGATCCTCGGTTTCCGCCGCGATCCTCAAGTGGGGCCAGTGGTCGTGCTGGGTGCCGGCGGCGTGCTGGCCGAAATCTATAAAGACATCGCGATCCGCATCGCGCCCGTCAGCCTCGTCACCGCCCAGGCGATGATCGAAGAAGTGCGCGGGCTGGCGGTGATACGCAGTTACCGTGGATTGCCGCAAGGTGATTGCGCGGCGCTCGCTGCGGCGGTCGTCGCCATGTCGCAACTCGCCGCCCTCGATGGCCGCACCGTCAATGAAGCCGAAATCAATCCGCTTATGGTAAAACCAGAAGGAAAAGGTGTCGTTGCAGTGGACGGTCTCATCGTCTTCCGCGACAATTAGCTCTCAAATAAGACCGTCGCAAGGAGGAGTGCCATGCTGACTCAACAGCTCGCCGATTACGCCGTCAAGGAACAAACGTCCAAACTGCCGGCGAATGTCTGGCATCACGCCAAGCGCGCGGTCATCGATTGGTATGCGGCTCTGCTGCCAGGCAGCCTGGTCGCGCCCGCCACCGTGCTCGAACAGGCAATGACGGAAGATCTCGATCACGGCAACGCGCGGCTTGCATCCGGACGCCGCGCAACATTGCGCGCGGCGGCGATGATCAACGGCGCCGCTTCGCACTCGGTGGAATTCGACGATATTTATCGCGATGCCGGCTACCATCCGGGCAGCCCGGTAATCTCGGCCGCGCTCGCTGCCGCGCAGTCGACCGGTGCGTCTGGTGAAAAATTTTTGCGTGGCGTGATCGTCGGTTATGAAACCTCGACGCGCATCGGCGAAGCGATCATGCCTTCGCATTACAGGTTTTGGCACACGACCGGCACCGTCGGCTCGTTCGGTGCAGCTGCGGCGGTGGCTACCGTGCTGGGTTGCAACCGCGACCAGATCGCGCATGCGCTCGGCACCGTCGGCTCATTTGCCTCAGGACTGCAGCAGGCGTTCCGCTCGCAATGCATGACCAAGCCCCTGCACGGCGGCCACGCCGCCGACGTCGGCGCGATGGCGGCAATGGGCGCCGCCAAAGGCCTGACCGGCGCGCTCGACATGCTCGAAGGCGAAGTCGGGTTCGGTGCCGCCATGAGCGTAAACCCTGATTGGACGAAAGCGACCAAAGATCTCGGCGTCGACTATCACATCACGCGTGTGACCTTTAAGAACCACGGCTGCTGCGGGCATACTTTCGCGCCTATCGACGGCACGCTGCACCTGCAGAAGACGCATGGCTTCACGTGGCGCGACATTAAGCGCGTGAAAATCGCTACCTACAAGGCCGGCACAGACATCACGGACAACGCCAACCCTGAAGGCGAATACCAGGCCAAGTTCAGCCTGCAGTACGTAACGGCGCATGCGCTCGTACATGGCAGCGTGCGGCT
>JAIOOZ010000080.1 GCA_021414185.1 Betaproteobacteria bacterium | reverse complement strand
AGCGTCCTTTTTCGGGTGAAAACGGGCAGTGTAACCAATATATAATCACGCGGTGCAGCGACGGGTATACGCAACACCGGTACAACAATCATTGGGGAGACTAAATTGCGCTTGGGAATTCTGGGTTTCGGAGAAGCGGGTCTGCGCTTTGCGCAGGATCTGTCGCAGGCGGGGCTGACGGACATCGTGGCCTACAGCAGATCAGGTGCGAAAGAGGCGCCCGACGGTCCGCTGCACGCACAGGCCGCTGCAGCGGGTGCGAAGCTGGTGAAAACGCCGCGCGCGCTGTGCAAGAACACCGACGTGATCCTCGCGCTGACGCCGGGCAAGGCGGCGCTCGCCGCGGCGCGCGGGGCGCAAAAGCACCTGCGGCCCGAACAGATCTATGTCGATATGAGTTCCGGCGCCGTCAAGACCATGGAGCAGGTCGCGCAAATGCTCGAAGGCAAAGCGCGCTTTGTCGATGCGGCAATCATGAGCCCGGTGCCGCTTAACGGCATCAAGGGCGTAGTGGCTGCATCCGGCGCCGATGCCGAAGCGTTTCGCGCGCTGCTGGAGCCGTACGGCATGAACGTGAAAGTCGTCGGTAACAGGCCGGGCGGCGCGAGCGCGATGAAACTGATCCGCAGCGTCTGCATGAAAGGGCTTTCCGCGGTGCTGCTCGAATCGCTGGAGGCAGCAGAGCGTTACGGTGTGCTCGAAGCGACCGCGGCCGACCTCGCGGCTTCGTTCGACGAACGGCCGTTCATGCAGAACATGAAACGCTATGTTTGCGGCACGGCGGTGCACGCGGAGCGCCGCGTGCATGAAATGGCCGATGCCCTTGCCTTGCTCGATGCGCTCGGCTCGTCGAACCGCATGAGCAAAGCCACGCGCGGCAAGCTCGTCGACGTCGCCAAAATGGGCCTGCGCGAAAAATTCAACGGGCGCGAGCCGGACACGATTGCGGCGGTACTCGAGGCTATCGTCGCGCTCAAACCGGCGTAAGATTCCGGTTTACTGCCGCCGTCATGCGCGGATCAAATGACCAAGGGGCGTCAATGAAAGAACGTTCGGCAAGATGCACGACGGCTACCCTGGCATGGATCATTCTCACCCTGGGCGCCGCGAACGGGTGGGCGCAAACCCCCGCCTGGCCGGTGCGGCCCGTGCGCATCATCGTGCCGTTCCCCCCGGGCGGCAGTACGATGGAAACAACCGTGCGAATGCTCTCGCAGGATATGCCGAAATCGCTCGGCCGCCAGGTGCTCGTCGAGAACCGGCCCGGCGCGGGAACCGTCATTGGGGTCGATGCCGCCGCCAAGTCGACCGACGGCCACACGTTTGCCGGTGTCGCCAACAGCTTTACCGTCAACCAGACGCTGGTCAAGGATCTGCCGTACGACGCGCTGAAGGACTTGCAGCCGGTGGTACTGCTGGCGCGCACCGCGAACGTCCTTGCCGCGCACCCAAGTGTTGCGCCAGGTACGCTGAAGGAGCTGGTCGCATACGCGAAAAGAAATCCGGGCAAACTCACCTACGGCTCGTTCGGCAACGGTACCACCGCGCACTTCGCGGGCGAGATGCTGAAGACGATGGCGGGCATCGACATGACCCATGTTCCGTACAAAGGCCAGGGGCCGGCTCTCCTCGACCTGCTCGCCGGTAATATCGACATCATGTTCGGCAACCTGCCGGATTTCATGCCGCAGATACGCGCGGGCAGGCTCAAGGCCTATGGCACGACTTTTCTGCATCGCGTGCCGCAGGCAAACGATATTCCGACGATTGCCGAGCAGGGTTATCCGGGCTTCGAGACGGATTCCTGGTACGGCATCGTGGCGCCCGTCGCGACCGGCAAAGACGCCGTCGCGCGGATGAACGCCGAATTCAATCGCGGCCTTGCTGATCCGGCGCTGCGCAGCACTCTCGTTGAGCGCGGCCTCGAACCGCTCGGCGGCACGCCGGAGCAATTCGGTGCGCACATCCGCAGCGAGATCGCGAAGTATGCGCAGATCGTCAAGGTCGCGAAGATCAGGATAGATTAAGCGCTGTCCCCTGTTTTAATTCATTCCCGGAAAGCCAGACGATGGATGTTCCCGTGTTTGCCGCAGGCAACTACCGCTACATCAAGGCAGTGTTTCAGTACTCGGGCGGTGTGGCCGCCGAGCCAGGCTATGAAATCGAGCGCGCGCGCTTCGCCAAACCGCTGCCGCTTGCGGATGCGTACGCGGCGGTTGAAGCTCATCTGAATGCGATTGGGCGCCCGGCGGCCGCATTCGCCGCCTGCGAATTGCGCACGCCCGCGCCGTTCACCGACCAGGGTTTTATCGATTTCAACAAGGTCTACGTGAAAACGCTCGCGCGCTGGGGCATCTACCAGGATGGCGAAGTACCGGTAAATCCGGTGGCGCGCACCAACGTATGCCCGCTGTACGACAAGCCGAAAGAGCCCGTGATGTACGCTTTTTCCTATACCGTGGCGTCACCGCGCGGGAGTTCAGCGCGTCGCAGCTTCGTCCTCGCCGGCGGCGGCGAGGCGGCAGACAAGGGCGCCGGCAAGACTTATGCGGAGCGTATCGTGCGGCTTGGCGACACTTCGCCCGAGGGCATGCGTGAAAAAGTGAGTTTCGTTATTGCGGAAATGGAGCGGCGGCTCAAACTGCTCGGCTTCTCATGGGGTGATGCCGTTACCACACAGGCTTACACGGTGCAGAACATCGGCCATCTCGTCGGCGAACTGCTGGCTTCCCGCGGCGCCGCCAACGGCGGACTCGTCTGGTATTACGCGCGTCCGCCGGTGATCGGCCTTGAATACGAAATGGACGTACGCGGCGCCGCCCGCGAGCTTGTGCTGTAACCTCTGCGCCAAAGCAAAACGGCCCCGCGGGGCCGTTTTG
>JAIOOZ010000079.1 GCA_021414185.1 Betaproteobacteria bacterium | reverse complement strand
GATAAATTTACGACCAAGTTCCAGCAGGCATTTGCCGATGCCCAGAGCAGCGCAGTGGGACACGATAACCCCTATATCGTGCCTCAGCACGTGCTGTCGGCGCTGCTCGAGCAGGAGTACGGCGGCACGGCGTCGCTGCTGTCGCGTGCCGGAGTCAACGTGCCTGCGCTGAAAACAGCGCTGACCGCGGCCATCGGGCGCCTGCCGAAGGTCGAAGGCCAGGGCGGCGAGGTCAACGTTTCGCGCGAGTTGACGAACCTGCTCAACCTGACGGACAAGGAAGCACAAAAGTTCGGCGACCAGTTCATCGCATCCGAAATGTTTCTGCTGGCGCTGGCCCAGGACAAAGGTGACACCGGCCGCCTGCTGAAGCAGCACGGCGGCACACGTGCGGCACTCGAACAGGCCGTCAAGGCCGTGCGCGGCGGCGAAAAAGTCGACAGCGCCGAAGCCGAGGGCACGCGCGAGGCACTCAAGAAATACACCGTCGACCTGACCGAGCGCGCGCGCTCGGGCAAGCTCGACCCCGTCATCGGACGCGACGATGAAATCCGTCGCGTGATCCAGATCCTGCAGCGCCGCACCAAGAACAACCCGGTGCTGATCGGCGAGCCGGGCGTCGGCAAGACCGCGATCGTCGAAGGCCTCGCGCAACGCATCGTCAACGATGAGGTTCCCGAAACGCTCAAGGGCAAGCGCGTGCTGTCGCTCGACATGGCGATGCTGCTGGCGGGCGCCAAGTACCGCGGCGAGTTCGAGGAGCGGCTCAAATCCGTGCTGAAGGAGATTTCGCAGGACGCCGGGCGCAACATCATTTTTATCGACGAACTGCACACCATGGTCGGTGCCGGCAAGGCGGAAGGCGCGATGGATTCCGGCAACATGCTGAAGCCCGCGCTCGCGCGCGGCGAACTGCATTGCGTCGGCGCGACCACGCTCGACGAATACCGCAAGTACATCGAGAAAGACGCCGCGCTCGAACGTCGTTTTCAGAAAGTGCTGGTCGGCGAACCGACGGTCGAGAGCACGATCGCGATCCTGCGCGGCCTCCAGGAAAAATACGAAGTCCATCACGGCGTCGAAATCACCGATCCGGCGATAGTCGCTGCGGCGGAACTGTCGCATCGCTACGTTACCGACCGCTTCCTGCCCGATAAGGCGATCGACCTGATCGACGAGGCGGCTTCGCGCATCAAAATGGAAATCGACTCCAAGCCGGAAGTCATGGACAAGCTCGAGCGGCGGCTGATCCAGCTGAAAATCGAGCGTGAAGCCGTGAAAAAGGAAAAAGACGAAGCGTCGCGCAAGCGGCTGCAGGCGCTGGAAGACGAGATCAAGCGGCTGGAACGCGAGTATTCAGACCTCGAAGACGTCTGGAAAATGGAAAAGTCGCAGGTCCAGGGCTCGCAGCACATCAAGGAGGAGCTCGAAAAGATCAAGCTCGACATGGAAGCCGCCAAGCGCAAGGGCGACTGGCAGAAAGTGTCGGAGATCCAGTACGGCCGCATTCCGCAGCTTGAGGCGCAATTGAAGCAGGCCGACAAGGCGCCGGCCAAAGGCCAGAAGCCGCGGCTGCTGCGCACGCAGGTAGGCGCCGAAGAAATCGCCGAAGTGGTGTCGCGCATGACCGGCATTCCGGTTTCAAAAATGATGCAGGGCGAGCGGGAAAAACTGCTGCTGATGGAAAACCGCCTGCATCAGCGCGTGGTGGGGCAGGACGAAGCGGTGCGCCTGGACCGACGGGTGTCGGCAAGACCGAGTTGTGCAAGGCGCTCGCCACCTTCCTGTTCGATTCGGAAGAACACATGATCCGCATCGACATGAGCGAGTTCATGGAAAAGCATTCGGTCGCGCGCCTGATCGGCGCGCCGCCTGGTTACGTCGGTTACGAAGAGGGCGGCTACCTGACGGAGGCCGTGCGCCGCAAACCGTATGCGGTGATCCTGCTCGACGAAGTCGAGAAGGCGCACCCGGACGTGTTCAACGTGCTGCTGCAGGTTTTGGACGACGGCCGCATGACCGACGGCCAGGGCCGTACTGTGGACTTCAAGAACACCGTCATCGTGATGACCTCGAACCTCGGCTCGCAGATGATCCAGCAGATGTCCGGCGACGACTATCAATTGATCAAGATCGCCGTAATGGGCGAGGTCAAGGCGCATTTTCGTCCCGAGTTCGTCAACCGCATCGACGAGATCGTGGTCTTCCATGCGCTCGACGAAAAGCACATCAAGTCGATTGCAAAACTGCAGCTCGCTTTGCTCGAAAAACGGCTGGCGAAAATGGAAATCAAACTCGAGATCAGCGACGCCGCCTTGCAGCAGATCGCAGCCAGCGGGTTCGACCCGGTGTACGGTGCGCGGCCGTTGCGGCGGGCCATCCAGTCCGAGATCGAGAATCCCCTCGCCAAGCACATCCTGGAAGGGGAATTTGCGGCCAAAGACGTTATCAAGATCGATTGCGTCAAGGGCAAGATACGCTTTGAAAAAGGCAGCCTGCCCGACGCGCCCCGCGCCGTCGCCTGACGCGGGTGTGCGGGGGGCGGCGGCGCCTGTTGGACGCCGCCGCTCTGCCATTTGACTGCGGCCGAGTGCATTTTTTCGCTTTTTCGGGCGTTCGCCGCGATTTTGTGAAACCATAGTGCGACAAAAGGAATGGTTTTTGCTATAAGGCCATGACAAATGCGTCGAGGCTGGCGGAGCGGCCGGCACTGACGCACGCAAACTCGGTGACAGTTTGAAAAGTTCAGCTAAAAAGTCAGGCAAACCGGAAACGCCCGCATCGATGCTCGCCGCGCTGGAAAAGCGCGAGCGCGAGATCGAGTTGTCACGTCAGGCATTGCGCGAGAAGGAGCGCATGCTGACGACGTTGATGAGCAACCTCGACGGCATGGTTTATCGCTGCCGCAACGACGAGCACTGGACGATGGAGTTCGTCAGCGACGGTTGCTACCACCTGACCGGCTACCGTCCGGAGGAGCTTCTGCACAACAGCCACCTTTCTTACAAGGAGCTGGAGCATCCTGAAGACCGCGCACGCGTGCGCGAAGAAATTACCGCGGCGCTGCTGGAAAAACGGCGCTTTTTCGTCGAATACCGGATCCAGTGCCGCCACGGCGAAATCAAATGGGTCTGGGAGCGCGGGGTAGGCATTCATGACGAGGCGGGCAACGTCATTACGCTCGAAGGCTTCGTCGAGAACGTCACCGAGCGCAAGCTATCCACGCAGGCGCTGCAGCAGGCCGAGCGCAGCTTTCGCAGCATATTCGAGAACGCCACAGAGGGAATTTTTCAGACTTCGCCGGACGGCCGCTATCTGAACGTCAATCCCGCGCTCGCCGCCATATACGGATTCTCCAGCGGTGCCGAGCTCATCGCCAGCATCGGTGATATCCAGCACCAGATTTATACCGACCCGTCGCGGCGCGCCGAATTCATGCGGCTGATGCGGGAAACCGGCGTCGTCACCAATTTCGTGTCCGAAATCCGGCGCAAGGGCGGTGATCATATCTGGATTTCGGAAAATGCCCGCGCGGTGCAGGACGAGGCGGGCAATCTGCTGTTTTACGAAGGCACCGTCGAGGACGTTACCGAAACCAAGCTCAACCAGGAAAAGCTCGAACACCTGGCCAATCACGACCCGGTTACCGGCCTGCCCAACCGCTTGCTGATGAACGACCGCCTGCGCCAGATGATGTTGAGCGCGCAGCGCAGCAAAAGCATCGTCGCGGTCGTGCTGCTCGATCTCGACCACTTCAAGCTGATCAACGACACGTTCGGCCATAATCGGGGCGACCAGTTGCTGCAGACCATGTCGCATCGCATGCTGGCATGCGTGCGCGAAGCCGATACCGTCGTGCGCCTTGGCGGCGACGAATTCGTGCTGCTGCTGTCGGGCGCCGGCCGCGGCGAAGCGATGTCGCAGGTCGTGCAGCGCGTATTGCAGACGATTGCACGTCCGTCGCAAATCGAGGGGCGCGAACTGAGCGTGTCATGCAGCGTGGGCGTCAGCATATTTCCGCGCGACGGGCGCGACGTGCAGACGCTGCTCAAGAATGCCGACACCGCCATGTACAAGGCAAAGGAATTCGGCCGCAATAATTTCCAGTTTTATTCGCCGGAAATGAACACGGTGATCACCGAACGGCTGGAAATGCAGTCGGCGCTGCGCAGCGCGGTCGAACACAAGCAGTTTGTGCTGCTCTACCAGCCCAAGGTCGACCTTGTCACGGGACAGATTGCCGGCATGGAGGCGCTGTTGCGGGTCAAGGATGAAAAGGGCGACTTGTCGCTGCCCGAAAATTTCATCACGCTCGCCGAGGAAACCGGGTTGATCGTGGAGATCGGCGAATGGGTGATGCGCGAAGCCTGCAATTTCAACAAGTCCCTGCAGGAACGTGGGCTGCCGGCAATGCGGGTCGCCATCAATCTGTCGGCGCGGCAATTGACGCGCTACGACCTGGTGCGCGCGGTGGAGCAGGCGCTGCTCCACGCGGAACTCTCCGCGGAGTACCTCGAGCTGGAGCTGACCGAAAGCATGGTGATGCACGATCCGGAAGGGGTGATCGCGATCCTTGCGCAATTGAAAGCGCTCGGCATCCAGTTGAGCATCGACGATTTCGGCACCGGCTATTCGAGCCTGAGCTACCTGAAGCGCTTTCCCGTCACCAGCCTCAAGGTCGACCAGTCGTTCGTGCGCGAGCTGGGACAGGACGAGAATGCGGCGGCTATCGTCAAGGCCATTATTTCTCTCGGCCACAGCCTCGACATGAAAGTCATCGCCGAAGGCGTGGAGACCGAGAAGCAGATGTCGTTTTTGCTGGAGAACCGCTGCGACGCCATGCCGGGATTTGTGTTCAGCCGCCCGCTCAGCGCCGGCGAGTTCGCACTGCTGGTCGTGCGTGTAAGCGGCGGTGGCGGCGGCAAGTTTTCGCTGCTGCGCCAGTTGTGCGCAAGTCTCAACGATGAGTCGGCGCAGGAGTCGGCGGTGGACATCACCAACTTCTAGCGGCCGCCGCGCCATCCGGCGCGCACGTTATAATCCGCGTTCTTTTTTCGGTTTTTTTACTTCCCAGGGAAAAAATGCATTTGGTATTTTGCAATTGGCGTTGGCTGCCGGCGGCGGCCATTGGCGTCTGTCTTGTGCAGCCGGTTTGCGCGCAGAATTATCCGAACCGGCCGCTGCGCCTGGTGGTGCCGTTTTCGGCGGGCGGGGCGGCGGACGTGCCGGGCCGTATCCTCACGCAGAAAATGTCGGAAGCGCTGGGCCACCAGGTGGTCGTCGACAATCGTCCGGGTGCGGGCTCGACCATCGGCGCCGATCAGGTTGCCAAGGCGCCGCCCGACGGCTATACGCTGTTGATGATCAGCAACACGCATTTCGTCAGCGCCGCCCTGTACAAGAAGCTGCCGTACGATTCGGTGACCGACTTCGCGCCGGTGACCCAGGTGACCAGCGCACCCAATATCATTGTCGTTCATCCTTCGTTGCCGGCCAGGACAGTAAAGGAGTTGATCGCGCTGGCCAGGGCCCAGCCAGGCAAAATCGACTACGCGTCGTCCGGCAACGGCAGCACCCAGCACCTGACCGGCGCTTTGTTCACGAAGATGGCGGGCATCAACATGACGCATATCCCGTATCGCGGCAGCGGGCCGGCGACCGCCGACTTGCTGAGCGGGCAGGTGACGGTAGGTTTCCCCGGGATCGCCGGCATGCTGCCGCAAATCAAGGCCGGCAAGCTGCGCGCCCTGGCGGTTACCGGCGCCAAGCGCTCGCCCGAGTTGCCGCAGATTCCGTCGGTGGCCGAAGCCGGTATCAAGGGCTACGACGTGACGGCATGGTTCGGCGTCGCCGCACCCAAAGCCACGCCGCGCGATGTCGTGCTCAAATTGCACTCTGAACTGCTGCGCATCCTGAAGAATCCCGATGTGCAAAGACAGTTGCTCAACGCCGGGCAGGAAGTGGCGTGGCAGGAAACGACCGAGCTGTTCGGCGAGATGCTCAAAGCCGAGGCCGCCAAATGGGCGCGCATGGTCGAGGCTTCAGGCGCGACGGTCAACTAGATGACGCGCGGTTGGCAAGCAGTGTTTGGCCTGCCGGTCGCCGCGGCTTTACTGGCAGCGGCACTGCCGTTGTGCGCGCAAACTTATCCGACGCGACCAGTGCGCATCGTCGTGCCGTTTTCCCCGGGCGGCGCAACCGACGTGCCGGGGCGCATTGTTGCCCAGCGCCTGTCGGAGGCGTTCGGCCAGCAAGTGATCATCGACAACCGGCCGGGCGCAGGCAGCATGCTGGGGGCGGATGCGGTGGCGAAGGCGCCGCCCGACGGCTACACGCTGCTGCTAACGGCCACCACCCACGTCATCAGCGCCGGGCTCTACAAAAAAGTGCCGTACGATGCGGTACGTGATTTTGCGCCGGTGATGCTGATCGGATCGGGGCCCAATGTGCTGACGGTTCATCCCTCGTTGCCCGCGAAGTCGGTACGCGAACTGATTGCGCTCGCGAAGGCACGGCCGAACAAGATCGACTATGCGTCGTCCGGCAACGGCAGCGCCCAGCATCTGTTCGGCGCGTTGTTCCTGTCGATGGCGAATATCACGATGATGCATATTCCCTACAAGGGCAGCGCGCCGGCGACCACCGATCTCATCAGCGGCCAGGTCTCGGTCGGCTTTCCCGGCATTGCGCTGGTGCTGCCCCACAGCAAATCGGGGCGCTTGCGCGCGCTGGCGGTAACCAGCGAGAAGCGATCCAAGACCATGCCCGAAGTGCCGGCCATCGCCGAGGCAGGCGTGCCGGGTTACGCCGCGACCTTGTGGCTGGGATTGCTTGCGCCCAAGGGCACGCCGCCTGAAATCATCCAGCAGCTTTACGTGGAAATCTCGAAGCTCCTGCGCCAGCCGGACGTGGAAAGCACATTTCTGGCTACCGGCAACGATGTCACGATCGGCACGGCGAACGAGTTCGGGTTGTTTCTGAAAGCCGAATTCGACAAATGGGCGAAAATCATCAAAGCGGTCGACGCCCAGGTCAATTGAAGTTCGGCGCTGGCGTCAGCGCGCGAAAGTGCGGAATCGGACGTCGTCGTCGCGCTCGATCTGCTTGACCAGGTTCACTTCCCACGTCAGATAATCTTTCATCGCCTCTTCGACGTTGGCGGTGCGGTCGTACGGGCGATACCAGATATCGTCCGTGGTGTCGGCAAGCCGCGCCAGGCCGGTTTCCAGCGGCAAGCCGGCTGCCTGCCAGGCTGCTGTACCTCCCTGCAAGACCTTGACGGGGGTTTGCGTGTGGCGCGCGGCTTCGGGCGCCGCGAGCTGCGCAATGATGCCGTCGCCCGATGTCAGTACCAGCAGCTTGGCCGGTGGAACGGTCGCGAGGTTGGATTCCAGATTGGCGCGGATCGACAGCCACGCGCCGGGGATATGGGCATCGCGGTAGCGCAGGCTGGTTTCGAAATCGAGTACTGCTGTGTTGCCGGCGGCGAGTTCGTTGTTGAGTTCATGGGCGGTGATGAAATCGGCCTTGATATGGGCGAGGCCAAGCACTTCGGTAGGCGTGGCGCCCTTATACAGCGGGCCCGATGCCAGCGCGTCTTTGACGACGAAAACGTCCCGCCATCCCATCTGGATCAGCCAGGACGCCGTCATCGTCGCGCGCACACCGTGGTCGTCGATCAGCACGATGCGTGAATTCCGGGTCGCCGCGAACGAGTCGGTGGTTTGCACCAGCTGCCCGCCCGGTGCGTTGACGGTGCTGTGCAAATGGCCTGCTGCGTATTCCTCCGGAGTGCGCACGTCGAACAGGTATAGCGTGCGCTGCTTCATTTCGCGGGCGAACTTCGCCACGGTGTCGATATCGATATAGCGCACGCCAAAGCGCTTGGCGACACGCGCGGCGGCCTGGCGCGCCTGCTTGAGCCCGGCCGCAGTGGGCGCCAGTGCGTGATATTTCTGTTCGCGCGCCAGTTCGAATCCGGCGAGGTGCCAGCCCATGGTGCCGTCCTTGAGCGCCACCACACGGTTGGGAATGCCCGCGTTGATCAATGACTGCGCGCCTATGATGCTGCGCGTGCGGCCCGCGCAGTTGACGACCACCAGCGTATCGGCAGACGGGATGAGGTCGTGCACGCGGTAGACGAGTTCAGCACCCGGACAATCGATGCCGCCAGGGATGCTCATCTTGGTGTATTCCGCGAGCGGACGGCTGTCGAGGATGACGACTTTTTCGCCGGCATCGACCCGGGCCTTGATTTCCTGCGCCGGCATACGCGGCGTATTTTCGTGGTGCTCGACGAATTCACCGAAAGCCTTGCTCGGCACGTTGATGCCGCTGTAGACCTCGTAACCTTCGGCTGCCCACGCATCAACGCCGCCTTCCAGCACCATTACGCTGGTGTAGCCATGGCGGGAAAGTATCGCTGCCGCGCGTTGCGCGAGCCCTTCGTTGGCATCGCAGACCACCACACGAGCTGCGCGCCTGGGCACCAGCAGGGGCATGCGCAATTCCAGGCGTGACAGCGGCACCGAGGCGGCGTGCAGCAGGTGACGCTTGGCGTAAACGCCTTCTTCGCGGACATCGATGACGGCGATCTCCTGGCCGTCGTGCAGCAGGGTCTTGAGCTGTCGTGCGTTGACGGTGGTGACTTTGGATTTTTTGCCTTGAACTTCCTGCATGGGTCTTTCCTTATGGATAATCGTATGGTGGAGATTGTCGCGGGCAACGGGGTGGCGCAAAATGGGGTGCGCGTGCTGTAAGGCGGTGGCGCATGCTGCGACTAATCCGCAATCGCAGTACACGGTTTATTTGCAAGTTCTTGATTTGAGTGGTGCGGAGGGAGTATTTCATGGCGACGCAAGGCGGCAAAATTCTGGTTCACCCATTATTGGTGCGGATCACGCACTGGATCAATGTCGTTGCGATGCTGATCATGATTTTCAGCGGCTGGCGTATTTACAATGCGTCGCCGCTGTTCAGTTTTAAATTCCCGGTCGATCTGACGCTTGGTGGATGGCTGGGTGGCGCGTTGCAGTGGCATTTTGCCGCGATGTGGGTGCTGGCGTTCAACGGACTGGCCTATCTGCTCTACGGCATCTTCGGCGGCCATTTTAAAGCAAATTTCCTCCCTCTCACGCCGCGTGCGATATGGAATGAATTCGCCAAGGCATTGCGCGGCAAAATCGCGCATGAAGTCGGCGTCTACAATGCGGTGCAGCGTGCCGCGTACGTCGGGGTCATATGCGTGATCGTCGGGCTCGTGTTGACCGGGCTCGTCATCTGGAAGCCGGTACAGTTTCAGGGATTGGGCACCTTGATGGGCGGTTTCGAAGGTGCGCGTTTGCTGCATTTTCTCTGCATGTCCCTGGTCGTGCTGTTCATTTTCGTTCACGTGGTGATGGTGGCGCTGGTGCCGCGTACCTTTTTACCGATGCTGACCGGCCATGCCAAAACGAACAATCACGGACATGGGGACTGATATGAGCCAATTGCCGAAGAAGCCCGACCGCAACCTGGTCGCGCCGTCGCGCGAGATCGTCAAGCTGGAGCGCCGCCTGTTTCTGAAACAAGGCCTGAGTCTTGGTGCGCTGAGCCTGTTGTCAGGCTGCGACGTGACCGACACCGATGCGGTGCAGAAAGTCCTGTGGCAGATGTCGCGCTGGAACGACGGCGTGCAGGCGGCGATTTTCGATCCCGCCAAGCTGGCGCAGGAATATCCGGAAAGCGCGATCACCAAACCATTTCCGTTCAACGCTTTTTATGCGGAATCGGCCGCGCCGCGCGTCGATGCGGCGAATTACAAACTCGAACTCGGTGGCTTGATACGCGACAAGACGCCGTGGACGCTGGACCAGCTCTATGCGTTACCGCAAACGAGCCAGATCACGCGCCATATCTGCGTTGAGGGCTGGAGCGCGATCGGCAAATGGGGCGGGGTGACGTTCAAAACCTTTTTGGAACGGGTCGGTGCAGACCTCACGGCGAAATATGTGGGCTTCAAATGCGCCGACGACTATTACACCAGCATCGACATGCCGACGGCGCTGCATCCGCAGACGCTGCTGACTTTCAGGTTTGCGGATGAACTGCTGCCGACCGCCTATGGATTCCCGATGAAGCTGCGCATGCCGACCAAGCTTGGCTTCAAAAATCCGAAGCACATCACGGCGATCTTCGCCACCAACGACTATCCGGGCGGCTACTGGGAAGACCAGGGGTACAACTGGTTCAGCGGCTCCTAGCAAGCCACTGAACCGCGCCGCCTAAGGCTTCTTGGCGGCGCCTCCGAGCAGGGCGGCAGTCGGCCGTCCGCGTTTGGCGTGCTGTGCACTGTGGCTCGCCGCCGGTGCTTCTGCTGGCGTGTCAGTCGGCTTGAATTCATAAGGTTTGCTGAAATCAAAACCGCCGGGCAAGGGAACTGCTGCCGGCCGGGGATGTGGTTTGCTATGGGACGACGGCTTGTGGCTGCTTGCCGGCTTGTGAGCGCTGGACGATTTGTGACCTGTTGCATGGCGCGGCGCGGCGTGTCGGCTTTCGCCATGGCCGGATGATTTGCGGCTGCTGGCCAGCTCCGGCAACGGCAGCCGTTCAAGTTTGCGTTTTAATTCGCGTTCGATGTCGTCGAGCATGCGGTGCTCGTCGGCGCACACCAGCGAAATCGCTTCACCGGTGCTGCCGGCACGGCCGGTGCGTCCGATGCGGTGGATATAATCCTCGGCGGCATACGGCAGTTCGTAATTGATGACAAATGGCAGCAATTCGATGTCGAGCCCGCGCGCCGCGATATCGGTTGCCACCAGCACGTTGACCGTGCCCTGTTTGAAGTCTTCCAGAGCCTGCGTGCGCTCGCCCTGGGTGCGGTCGCTGTGGATGGCGGTGGCGGCGACACCGTCGCGCAGGAGTTCGCGCATCAAACGGTTGGCGTCGCGCTTGGTGCGCACGAACACCAGCACCTGCTTCATGTCGCGGCTCTTGATCAGATGTGTGAGCAGGGCGCCTTTGCGATCGGCGTCGACCTCATACATCTGGTGCGTTACCAGATCGGCTGGCGCATTGCGGCGCGCGACTTCCACCGAAACCGGCGAACGCAGTATCTGGTTGGCGAGCCGTTTGATTTCGTCCGAGAAGGTGGCGGAGAACAGCAGGTTCTGCCGTTCCGTCGGCAGCAACGCGATGATGCGCTTGATGTCGGGCATGAAACCCATGTCGAGCATGCGGTCGGCTTCATCGAGGACGAGGATTTCGACGCGCGTCAGGTTGACCGTTTTTTGCTGCACGTGATCGAGCAGGCGGCCAGGCGTGGCGACCAGTACTTCGACGCCGGCGCGCAGTGCCTTGATCTGCGGATTGATGTCGACACCGCCATAGACCACGGTGGAACGCAACGCAAGGTACTTGCCGTAGTTGCGCACGCTTTCTTCGACTTGCGCGGCGAGTTCGCGCGTCGGCGTAAGTATCAGCGCGCGGATGGAGTGGCGGGCGGGCGACGGGCTCGTGTTCTGGTGCGGCGCCAGCATCTGCAGAATCGGCAATGCAAAGCCGGCGGTTTTGCCGGTGCCGGTTTGCGCGCAACCCATGATGTCCTGGCGTGCCAGTACCGGCGGGATTGCTTTTAACTGGATGGGGGATGGTTCGGTATAGCCTTGATCTGCAATTGCGTGCAGCAACTCCGGCAACAAGCCGAGGGACTCAAACGACATCAGCGGGAACTCCTGGAATCTACCAGCTGCAGCACGAAACCGACTGCAGGATAACGCCGACGAGGGCGTCCGGGCTGGTAATAATGTTGCGAATTAGGCAACTAAAATATCTCAAATAAGATCACTAACCATTTGTTTTTCAATTATAACCTGCCTGACTCAAAACCGCCAGCCCGATCTGACCGCAGCCTCCCGGGGCCGCCGGCAGGCCGCCGTTCGGTGTTCCGGCCGGACTGGCAAGCGGCTTGGGCCGTATTCTGCAGCGAGCAGAAAATTCCTGCCTTGCCACGAAGCGGCGGCAGGTTATGAGCGTTGGTCTTTGAAAAATCACGAAAAACCACGCAAAATCTGGTAGATTGTTACGACTTCTCCGTAAACCTGCTGAATTAACACGGATAAACCAAGTCAGGCATGACAGTCCCAGACCGCATGATCGACCTTGACCAGCGCCCGGGCCCCGCCTCAAAACCGGGCATGTTTCCGCTGATCCTGACGCTTGATACCAACGGCATACCGCATCGCTGGATCACGTGGCAGCACGCGTGTTTTTATTACGCCAAGGAGCAAATCGCCTGGACCGCGGGCGAACAGGCCTTCACGGTGCAGGGCGGCTACAACCGGATATCCGGCGAGCGCTCGCAGATCGTGGCGAGCAGCATCATTGCGATCAAGGGCAAGGCGATGGCGATGCGCGCGTTCAGCCAGGTGCCGCCGCTGAACAATCGCGAATTGTTTCATCGCGACCGCTACCTGTGCGCTTTTTGCGGCAGCATGCTGCCGGCGTCGAAGTTGACGCGTGACCACGTGATTCCGTTTTCGCGCGGCGGCCGCGACACCTGGATGAACGTGGTGACCGCCTGTCGTTCGTGCAACGAGAGAAAAAGCGACCGCACGCCCGAGATGGCGCACATGGAATTGCTTTACCTGCCGTACGTGCCCAACCGCGCCGAATATCTGATCCTGACCAACCGGCGCATCCTTGCCGACCAGATGGAATTTCTGGCCCAGCACGTGCCGGCGCAAAGCCGGCTGCACCAGCCGGCCTAGAAAACGACGGGGCGCGCGGTCAGCCGCCGCGCTTGCGCATTTCCATCATCAGCTTCATCGCGTCTTCCGCCGACGGCACCTCGTCGCTCTTGTCGCGGAAGATTAGCCAGAATATCGCGCCGTTGATGAGCATGAAAAAAACCTCGAGATACAGCAC
>JAIOOZ010000078.1 GCA_021414185.1 Betaproteobacteria bacterium | reverse complement strand
TCTGGTTTCGAGCGCCGCTTTCACCTGCGGCAGCGCCGCGAGGTCGGATTTTTGCAGCACCAGGCTGATATCGGGATGCGCGATCAGGCGGCCGCGTGCGTCGATGGCGTAAGCCAGCCCCTTGTCGCCGATTTTGATACGCGAGATCACATCCCAGATGAACTTGAGATTTACTTCGGCGACCGTGATGCCGGCTTCATCGCTGATGCCGGCCATCGAGATCGTCATGTACGGCTCGGTTTCCTTGCGGAAGTAGACCGGGCTGAAGTACGTTTTTCCCGACTGCGCCACCGTGAACTTGGGATCCTTGGAAATGTCCTCGTCGCTGCCCGCGACGTCCATGCCCAGGCGTGAGACGCGTAAACGTTCCTTGCCGGTGCGGTCAAGCTGAATCACGTCGGTAATCGCCGGCACCTGGCGCAGCAGCTTTAGATAATCGAAGCGGCGCTGTTCGGGATTGGCCGCGCCTGCCTGCGGCAGGCGCATCCAGCCGATCTGGTGCTCTATTTCCAAAACGTACGCTTCGATGCGCGATGCCGCGGCAGCGGCCTTTTCGCGCTGCAGGTCGAGCAGGGCGGATTTGTTCTCGCGGTAAGTGACGTAGACGCCAATCCCGCCGCTGGCAACGAGCGCGAGAGTCACCAGCGTCACGAAGTAGACCGCGTATTTGCGGAACAACGAGCGGCGGAGAATCATTCGACCACCTGGTGAGCGCGAGGCAGGAAGCGCCGCCTTGAGCGGCAAGTTGTTGTTTTACCCAACTCATGCCGGATAGGCGATAATCCGGCTTTCCGGAATCCGGAGGATAGTATCATGGACATCGTGAAGCTCGGCAAGAAAGGCCAGTTGTCGCTGCCTGCGTCAGTACTGCGCAAGCTGGGGCTGCAGGGCGCGGGAACGCTGCTCATCGAGGCGACCGACGATGGGGCGGTGATTTTGCGCCCCGCGGCGGTGTATCCGATCGAGATGTACACCGAGGCACGCATCAAGGAGTTCGACAAAGAAAACCGGCTCACCGAGTCTGAAAAAGCCCGCGTGCGCAAGGCGACCGCACGCCGCAAGCGGTGAAACTTTACCTCGACGCCAACGTCATCTTCTCGGCAGCACACAGAGAGGAAGGCCGGGCACAGGTTCTGGTCGCGCTGGCGCGCAGCGGCCATTGCAAGCTGCATACGTCCGGGCACGCACTCGAGGAAGCGCGGCGAAATCTCGCAATCAAATCGAGCGGATTCGAGCATCGGCTCGCGCAGGCGCTGGCGGAAATCACAATCGTCGCGGAAGCGCCGGCGTCGTTGGTCGAATGGGCGCGGGAGCAAGAACTGCCGTTGAAGGACGCGCCGATCCTCGCTGCTGCCGTGCACGCTGGCGCTGATCTGCTCGTAACGGGCGATACGCGGGATTTCGGTCATTTGTTTGGCCGTGAGTTGCGCGGCACCCGCGTCGTCACGCTGGCTGCGGCAATCGACCTTGTACTTAAAAACGCAGGGGTTTGACCGCCTTATTGAGTAGCCTGAGTACGCTTGTGATGCCGCTACGGCGTCCGCTCGCAAGCGGCGACGCAAGCCGACAGCCCTATACCCGGTCTTGCGCATTACTCGATCACCTTCCTGGCCTGCAGCAACAACGACTGGGGTACCTTGATGCCAAGCGATTTTGCGGTTTTCAGGTTGACCACCAGGTCAAATTGCGTCGGCTGTTCCACCGGCAGTTGGCCGGCCTGCGCGCCCTTGAGTATCTTGTCCACATAGACCGCGGTTCGTCTGAATACATCGACCGGGTCGGCGTTGTAAGTAAGCAGCCCGCCGGACTCGACGAATGCTTGATTGCTGACCATTGCAGGCAGGCGATGCCTGGCAGCCAGCACGATAGCGGCCGGTTCGTATAACCCAGACTGACCTTGAAGCCAGATAATCCCCTGCGCGCGCCACGCCAATACCTGCTGAAAGACCTCCGGCTGGTCGGCCGGAGTCTTGACCGGAAAAAAGCGCGCTTCCAGCCCAAGCCTCGGGGCTGATAGCTTCGTATCCCGGATCTGCGGATCGGTGACGGGGTCCGCCGGGTTGTACAGCACGGCGATGCGTTTCGCGGCCGGGACCAATTCACGGAAAAGGGCAAGCCGCTTGGGCCCGAGTTCGCCGGCCATGTTGGATATCCCCGTGACATTGCCTCCGGGCCGGGCCAGATTGGTAACAAAACCCGAACCGATCGGATCTCCAACTGCCGACATCACGATCGGGATTGTTTTAGTCGCGTCTATCGCCGCGCGCGCGC
>JAIOOZ010000077.1 GCA_021414185.1 Betaproteobacteria bacterium | reverse complement strand
CTGCGCCCTCGCGAGTTCGACCAATTGATTGCCGCCTATAACCATACCCCGCGTAAGTGCTTGAACTATAAAACCCCCGCTGCGGTATTCTGTGAACAACTGAAAGTGTTGCACTTCAACCGTGAATGCACCTACCCGCCTACGCGGGTATGACGGTGAACCAGTAGTTCCGCAGCCGAGTATCCGGCTTGGAGCACCGCGCGGACAAGCGTAAAATGCCGCCTAGCCATTACTTTCCGCCATGAGGATACCGCCATGCCGAAAATCGCCTCTTACGACGACGTAAAAGCCAATCGCATCAAGCGCGAGCTGCCGCGCGGGCAAGGCTGGCGCACCAACTTCCTGACGTATCCGGAAGGCACTAACGTGACGGAAGAGCCGATGGGCTTTCTGGTCGAAGGCAATCACGAACGCGTGATCCGCCCGCACTACCATGAAAATGACCAGTTTCAGGTCATCGTCAGCGGCGGCGGCGTGCTCGGCAAGCACAAGCTGACTATCCACGCCGTGCATTTCTCGCGCGCCTACACGCCGTACGGCCCGATCAATTTCGGCGCCGACGGTTTGAGCTTTCTTACGCTGCGCGCGCGCAAAGACCCGGGCGCGCAATACATACCGGAAGCACGCGAAAAGCTCACTGCGGTCGCCAACCGCCAGCCATGGCAGGTCACCGAAGCGCCGGATTTCACGCGCGCCGGCGACGTGAGCCTGCGCCCGTTTACGCAAATCAAGGACGAGCGCGGCCTTGCCGCCTACTCGCTCAGCATGAAAGCGGGCGCCACGACCACCGCGCCCGATCCTGCCCAGACCGCGGGCCAGCACATCGTTGTCACCAAGGGCAGCCTGTCTTATCAGGGCCGCGAATACAAAGGCCTCGCCGTCGCTTTCGTAAAACCGCATGAGGGCGCTTGGCAGATCACCGCCGGCCCCGAAGGCCTTGAAGCGATAGTGCTCAATTACCCGCGCCGCGAAGCCGTCGCCGCTGCGAACGATGCAGTCATCGCGAAATCGCCGCAGCATCGCGTCTGGCAATGCATGTTGTGCGCATTCACCTACGATGAAAGCAAAGGCATGCCCGATGAAGGCGTCGCGGCCGGAACGCGCTGGGAAGACGTGCCCGAAACATGGACCTGCCCGGATTGCTCAGCGAGCAAGAGCGATTTTCAGATGGAAGTCGTCGGCTGACGAATTCGACCGGCGAATCGCAACTCCAAACCGGTTCGCCGGCCTAGCTGACAAGCTGCGCGGGATATACCCGGCTGCCGCAACAAATTGAACGCGATCTATCAGTGTCGCGTTTTTTCTTTCCGGGATCGTAAGTGACACAAGCCCAGACTATACCGACGACAATGCTATCCCCGACGCCGGTCGATCTCACCGCCATCGAATTCGAGAACACTTTCGTGCGCGAATTGCCCGCCGACCCGGTGCTGACCAACGTGCCGCGTCCTGTGCGCAATGCTTCCTACACGCGAGTCGAGCCGACACCGGTGCCGGCGCCGCGATTGCTCGGTTGGTCTGATGACGTTGGTGCGATGCTCGGCATTGCACGTCCCCTTTCGCCCACCGGACCCGCGGTCGAGGTTCTCGGTGGCAATCGCGTGCTCGCCGGCATGCAGCCGTACGCGGCGCGTTACGGCGGACATCAATTCGGGCACTGGGCGGGACAACTCGGCGACGGCCGCGCGATCACGCTCGCTGAAACCGTTAGCACACGCGGCGAGCGCTATGAACTGCAACTCAAAGGCGCAGGCCTCACGCCGTACTCGCGCACCGCCGACGGCCGTGCAGTACTACGCTCCTCGGTGCGCGAATTCATGTGCAGCGAAGCGATGCATCATCTTGGCGTGCCGACCACACGCGCGTTGAGTCTGGTGGCGACCGGCGCAACGGTCGTGCGCGACATGTTTTACGACGGCAATCCGGAGGCCGAGCCCGGCGCCGTGGTGTGCCGCGTTGCGCCGTCGTTCGTGCGCTTCGGAAATTTCCAGATCCTTACGGCGCATAAAGAACTCGATACGCTCAAACTGCTCGCAGACTACGTGATCACCACGCATTACCCGGAACTGGGCACGCCCTGCAAGGAGGTTTACGCACTCTGGTTCGAGGAAATCTGCCGGCGTACCGCGCTGATGATCGTCGACTGGATGTGCGTGGGCTTTGTGCACGGCGTGATGAACACCGACAACATGTCGATACTCGGGCTCACCATAGACTACGGCCCATACGGCTGGCTCGAAGGCTACGACCCATCGTGGACACCGAATACGACTGACGCCGAAGGCCGGCGCTATGCCTATGGCAACCAGCCGCAGATCGCGCACTGGAATTTGCTGCAGCTCGCGAATGCGCTGTATCCGCTGATCGAAGACAAAGTACCGCTGGAAAATGCGCTCGCGATTTACGCAGACGTATTCCAGAGCGGCTGGCAAGCCGCCCTCGACGAAAAACTCGGGCTCAGCGCGCCCGCACGGCCGGACGACATTCAGCTGAAAGACGACCTGTTCGAATTGCTGGCAGCCGTCGAGACCGACTTCACATTGTTTTTTCGTCTGCTTGCCACGGTGCCGATGGACGCAACCCTCAGCGACAGCGCGCTCATTGAACCCTTGCGGCGCGCTTTTTATTCGGACGCCGCGTTCGCGTCTGCGCACGTAACCCGTCTTGCTGAATGGCTACGCCGCTACATTGCGCGTGTTCAGCAGGAACCGGCACCCGCACGCGTCGAACGCATGAACCGCGTCAACCCGAAATACGTTCTGCGCAACTATCTCGCGCAACTCGCCATTGATGCGTTGACTGAAGGCGATGCGTCGGTGATGGAACGCTTGATGAGCGTGCTGCAGCATCCGTACGACGAGCAACCGCAGCATGACGAACTCTCTGAGCGGCGTCCGGAGTGGGCGCGCCACAAGCCCGGTTGCTCTGCGCTGTCGTGCAGTTCGTAAATTCCGGCAAGGTCGAGTCGCGGGTAAAATAGGCGCTTTAATAACCGTCAAAAGCCATGCTGCCGATTGACCTGTCACTGGGCGACCGCGAACTGGGCAAAAGCGTAGAGGCGTACTGTGCCAATGCGGGCACCGTCAAATCGGTCAAAATTCACCGCGACGCCAGGCCGTTTGCGCTGGTTGAAATGACCACGCTGGTCGAAGCGGGAAAATTAGCGGCGCAATACGGAAGACATCCAATCGGCACGAGCGTTCTGTTGTACCTCGAACAATTCTCGAAAGCGCCCAACAAACCCGGGGACGAGGAGAGACGCATGGCTGCGCTGCGCTCGCTGGATATTCTGTATACGGCTTCGGAAGAGCGCTTTGACCGCATCACGCGCCTCGCGACTAGCACGCTCGGCATGCCGATCGCACTGGTCAGCCTGGTAACCGACGACAGTCAGTGGCTGAAGTCCACGCAGGGCCTGAACTCTACCGGGACACCGCGGGATGTTTCCTTCTGCGGCCACGCCATCCTCGGCGAACACACCATGGTGGTTGAAAACGCCGCGCATGATCCGCGGTTCGCAGACAATCCGCTGGTCACGGGCGATCCCAATATCCGCTTCTACGCCGGGCACCCGTTGCGCACCGAAGACGGCAGCCAGGTGGGCACCCTGTGTATCATCGACCAGGTACCGCGCAAATTGACGGCAGATCAATTGAAGGCATTACGCAATCTGGCGGCGCTGGCTGAAGCGGAGTTGCAGCGCAAATAAGCTTTCCAGGAAGGAAGACCATGCAGTGGAAATTCGAATTGTTGATGAAGCCCCGCGACGTTCCGATCACAGAAGGCCCGGTGTGGAATGGCGAGCACCTGCTTTTCACGCACATCCACGCCAACGCGATCATGCAGTACGATCCGAAGACCGGTGCCATTGTCGAAGTGCGCAAGGGTACCAACCGCACCAACGGGCTGTGCTATGACGCGGACGGCCGGCTCTTCGGCTGCTGCTCCGGCGGGCGCTCTATCCTGCGCTTCGATCCTGACGGCAAGAACACGGTCATCACCGACCGTCTCGACGGTAAACGTCTCAACACGCCCAACGACCTCGCCGTCGATCGCAAGGGCCGCATCTGGTTCACCAACCCGGTCAACAGCGGCAACTGGGACAAAGATTCCAAAATGGAAGTCGATCACCAGTCCGTCCTGCGCTGCGATCCGCAAAAAGACGGCACTTACACCACCACGCGCGTCACGTTCGACACTACCCAGCCCAACGGCATCCTGATTTCGCAGGACCAGAACACGCTCTACGTCGCGGAAAGCGGCTACAAGAAGGAAATCCCGCGCGAGCTGCGCGCCTACCCGATCAAGGAAGACGGCAGCCTAGGGGCTTACACCACGCTGTTCACCTGGGGCGCGGACCACAAAGGCGTGCACCGCGGCATCGACGGCATGTGCCTCGATATCGACGGCAACATCGTCGCCACCAACGGCTGGGAAGAAAGCGGCCCGGGACCGCTGATCACGGTGTTTTCGCCGACCGGCCGCGTATTGGAAACCCACGTAGTGCCGGCGATACGCCCGACCAACTGCTGTTTCGGCGGGCCGGATATGACTACGCTGTTCGTTACTTCAACACAGGGGCATTTCTTCAAAGCCGAGACCAACCGCGTCGGCTGGGCGATGTATCCGTAAGGGCAGTCGCTGTTTAACGCGGGCAGGCGCTGGGAAGACGACGGCGAGAGTATCCCGTCGCAACAACCGGCAGTCGTGCCTGGTTCCAACCCGCTAAAATCAGGCCATGAGTTCTTTCTTCGCGGCTCTCGGCAACCATCGCGCATTCATCGCCCTCAAGTACCGCAATTTCCGGCTGATTACCGGCTGCCAGTTGTTCGGCAACCTCGGCACGTGGATGGACGAACTGTCTCGCGGCTGGCTCATCTACCAGCTCACCGATTCGGTGGTGCAGCTCGGCCTTGCGCGCGGCATCCAGTTCATTCCCCTGCTGCTGTTCTCGCCGTTCGCGGGCAGCGCCGTCGACCGCTATTCGCGCAAAACGCTGCTGTGGGTTTCGCAGGGCCTGACCGGCCTGGTGTTTGCCGTGCTGGCGGTGCTGATATACACGGGGAACATCGCGCCGTGGCATGTCTACGTAGCCGCGGTGGTGGCCGGCATGATGCAAGTGATCCAGCATCCGGCGCGCACTTCGCTGGTTTCCACCACGGTTCCGACCGAGTGCCTCGTCAATGCGATCGGACTGACGTCCCTGATCTACAACGCGGCGCGGCTACTCGGTCCGGTCATGGCAGGAGCCATCATCGCCGCCTCGGATACCGGCGGCGCATTCGCCGTGCAGGCAGCGTTTCTTTTTCTGGCGACCGTCTGGGGCTTCAAGCTGGGCCCGCTGCCGAAGCGCGAAGGCATCGAGCAAATGCGTCGCGAGCCCTACATGCAAAGCATAGTCAAAGGCTGGAAGTTCGCCTGGCACAACGAACCGGTGCGCGCCGGCATCCTGTGCACGACGATAACCTCGATGCTGGTATTTCCTTTCGCGACGCTGCTGCCCGTCTTCGCGCGCGACCTGCTCCATGTGGGCGCGAGCGGCCAGGGCATGCTGCTTGCCGCTATGGGAGTCGGCGCGCTGATCAGCGCGGGAATCATCACCATGTCGGGACACCGGCTCCAGCGCGGCAAGGTCATGCTGGACTCGGCGTGGATCTACGGGCTGGTGATCGTGGTGTTCGCCTACTCGCCGTGGTACTGGTTGTCGCTCCTGATCATGGTCGTCGCCGGGATCTGCCACGTGCACGCCAATGCGCTGGTAAACACGGTCGTGCAATCGTATTCCACGGAGGAATACCGCGGCCGCACCATGGCGCTGTTCAACATGAGCCAGATGCTCGTCACCGCGGGCAGCATGCTGATCGGCTTGCTGGCCGCGGCAATCGGGCCGCAGGACGCTGTCGCGGCGATGGGGTTCGTCGGCGCAGTGGGCACAGGCGTGCTGATGTGGTGGATGCCGCACGCACGCAAGATTAACTGCACCGGCGTCCCGCCACGAAGTAAAATTGACGCATTCAACATCGAAAGACTTAGAGTGCCTAACATAGTGAAACGCGTGATGCGCTGTCACGATTTTGGCTCAGGGCTAGAAGAAAGGCCTGCCGCTTAGTCACTCTAAGCAAAGGACTTTCGACAACGCCATGGGCCAAAACTCGTGCCAGCCCGAAGGGTTGCAGCCAGAATCGGCGATGGCCGCGTTGCTCGTCTTGCGAATACAATGAGTATTCGCTTCACCGGGCGCCTTGCCCTCACCAATTCTGGCTGCAACGCACACGTGTTTCATTATGTTAGGCACTCTTAACATGCTCGACCTCAAAGGCAAAATCGCATTCGTCGCCGGCGCCGGCACTGTCGGCCCCGGTTGGGGCAACGGCAAAGCCACTGCCGTCTTGCTCGCGCGCCAGGGCGCGAAAGTGTTCGGCACCGACATCAACGAGGCCGCCGCCAACGAGACGCGCGACCTGATCGCCAAGGAAGGCGGCGAGTGCGTCGTGCACCGCTGCAACATGACGGTGGCCGACGAAGTGCGCGCCGCAGTCGACGCGTGCATGCAGCGCTTCGGGCGCATCGACATCCTCATCAATAACTGCGGCGGCTCGGCGGGCGGCGATCCGGTTTCGATGACCGAGGAAGTGTGGGACGCGCAGCTCGACCTCAACCTCAAAACGACATTCATGGGCTGCAAATTCGTGCTGCCCGTGATGGAAAAACAGAAGTCCGGCGTGATCGTGAACATCTCGTCGATCGCGGGCTTTCGCCACCAGGTCGCCGGTCGCGTCAACATCGCTTACAGCACTGCGAAGGCCGGGCTCGCTGCGTTCAGCCGCTCTACGGCGATGGCCTATGTGAAAAAGGGCATACGCTGCAACACGGTGATCGTCGGCACCATGCATACACCGCTGGTCGAGCAGCGTCTGGTCAAGCAACTTGGCGCGGGCGATGCCGCCACGCTGATCGCGCAACGCCACGCAGCGGTGCCCATGGGCCACATGGGCACGGGCTGGGACACGGCCAACGCGGTGGTGTTTCTGGTTTCGGATGAAGCGCGCTACATCACCGGCATAGAACTCACTGTCGACGGCGGCATCAGCGCGGCGCGGGTTTAGAACTTATTCGAAAATCTAACTGCAAGCCACAGAGGGCACAGAGAACACAGAGAAATGCTAAGAAGCAGGAATTAAACGCATAGTTCGTGTTTGTTTTCCTCTGTGAACTCTGTGTCCTCTGTGGCTGATGCTTTTCTGCTTTAAGTAGTTGCGCAGCAGTCTGAATCGCTTCTATTCCGCGCGGATGTTGGCGTCGCGGATGACTTTGCCCCAACGCGCGATCTCGGTAACCATAAACCGCTTCAGTTCTTCGGGTGTGCTGCCCACGACTTCAGCGAACTGCGTGACCGCGAAGCGATTGGCTATCTCCGGCACGTTCAGCACTTCGATGATTTTGGCATTGAGCTTCGCGATCACCGGCCGCGGCGTGCCGGCGGGCGCCAATATGCCGTAAAAATCGTAAGCTTCGACGCCGCTCACGCCGGACTCCTCGAACGTCGGTATCTCGGGCGCCTGCGCTGCGCGTTTTGCCCCGGTGACGCCCAGCGCTTTCAGCTTGCCTGCCTTGACGTGCATCACGACGGCGGGCGGACTCGAATACATGAGCTTCACTTCGCCTGCAAGCAGATTGGCGATCGCGCTGCCCGCGCCCTTGTACGGGATGTGCAGGATGTCGACCTTGGTTACTAATTTGAAAAGCTCGCCGCCGAGGTGCCCGGTGGTCGCCAACGCGGGCGACGCGTAAGTCAGCTCGCCGGGTTTGGCGCGCGCCAGCGCGATCAGCTCTTTGAGATTGGACACGCCGAGCGAGGGATGCGCCGTCAGCATGAGTGGCGCGCGCAGGGCCAGGGTCACCGGCGCGAAGTCCTTGATCACGTTATAGGGCAGGTTCTTGAACAGGCTCGGCTGCGTGAGCATTGAATTGGTGCCCATCAACAAGGTGTAGCCATCCGCCGGCGCTTTGGCTGCAACCTCGGCGCCTATGATGGAGCCCGCGCCCGGCCGGTTATCGACCACCACCTGCTGGCCCCAGGTTTCGGACAATTTACCGGCGATTACGCGCGCGACGAAATCGGTACCGCCGCCGGGCGCCAGCGAAACGATGAAA
>JAIOOZ010000076.1 GCA_021414185.1 Betaproteobacteria bacterium | reverse complement strand
CGAGGAAGCGCTCAAGAAATGCGGCAAGACCTACGAATTTCACACCTATGAAAACGCCGGGCACGCTTTTTTCGCCGTCGACCGCGCGCAGTATCGCGTGCATGCGGCGATGGACGGCTGGAAAAAAGTGTTTGCCTGGTTCGGCAAGTACCTAAAGTAAAGGCCGGGAGGGCGCGAGGGCGTGAGAGCGTGAGAGCGTGAGGGGGTAAATGCTTGACACCAGGCCCTTGCGGTCGCGCGCCGTCATCACGATGAGGTCGCAACCGCGTTCGATGGCGGTGCTGACGATGGCGTCGAAAGGCTGCGAGTTGGTCGCAATCACGGTATCGCAGGCCACGCCGTCGGCTGCGGCGGCTTTCTTGACGTAAGCCAGAAAGCTTTCGGCGCGCGCGCGCGCTTCGTCGTCCATTTTTTTCGGCAGCGCCGGGTCGAACGAGCTGTCTTCCGTGATGGTCAGCCGGTAGTCCGGTACGACGTGGATGCCGGTAATCTTGGCGCCGCACAACTTGGCAAGCTCGATGCCGCGCTGGATCGCTTTTTCGGAATGGTCGGTGCCGTCCGTCGGCATCAATATATGTTTGAACATGGCTCCTCCTTCTGTTCGCGCCCGTATTAGACTCTAAAATTAGTCGTTTGCGCTAGAGGGTTTTTGCGTACGACTGAGCGCGCCGCCGCCGCCCAGCATCAGCCCGTTGACCCAGAACACGGCCGCCAGCCCGAACGCCGAGCCGACGAACCCGAAAATGACCGGGCCGAAGACGCGCGTCAGATGGTTGACCGTCATGCGCAGCCCCAGCGCCTCGCCCGAACGCCCGGCGGCGGAATTGCTGAACATCTGCATGGTCACGATCGGCTGGCCGCACCCCATGCCGAGCCCGAACGCGAACGCGAGCAGTGACAGCGCCGTGCTGCTGCTGAAAAAGGGCACCAGCATGAAACTCAGCGCGCCGGCGAAGAACGCGCCCGCCAGCACCTTGTCTTCCTGGTACTTTGCAATCAGGCGCGGCAGGATCAGGCGCACCACGAATGCCGCCGCGGAATTCATCGCCAGCACGACACCGATGGCCGACGCCGAGAGGCCGGCGCCGTGCGCGTAAACCGGCAGGTAGAACTGGAAGAGGTCCTGGCCGGTCTGCAGCAGGCTGCTGGTGGCGAGCGTTTTGCCGACACCTTTGGTCGCCAGCATGTCGCGCAGGCCGCCGCCTTCGCGCTGCTTGCGCCCCGTGCCTTTGGGCAGCGCGTCACCCCATATAACGAGCATGGCGAGCGGCATGAGCGCCAGCAGTGCCAGGGGCAGGAAGGCAGCGGGGTAGCCGATATGCTCGATCGAAAACCCGGCGATCAGCGGGCCGGCGAAGCTGCCGATCGAGTTCGAGAGGCTGTAATTGCTGAAGTTGCGCGTGCGGCTTTCCGGCGTGCTCATGAGACCGACCACGTTCTGCAGCGACACGTTGTAGATGGAGAGCGACAGGCCGTTCGCCGCCGCCGCCACGAATATCGCCGGCAGCCCCGGCACGAAATACGGAATCAGCGTGCCCAGCCCGCCGCCCAGCGCGCCGACCATCAGCAGCCAGCGCGAGCCGAAGCGGTCGGCCAGTTTGCCGGCGGGCCACGACAGCAGCGCGGGGAAGGCGGAGAAAGTCGCGGCGAGCAGGCCGACTGTGGCTGGTGCGGCGCCGAGGTGCAGCGCGTAGAGCACGAGCATCACGCGCCCCGCGCGCATGCTGCTCATGTTGAGCACACCGAGGGCGAGCGCAAAATTGATCGACATCGCGCAAGTCTACCGAACTATGGCGCATGGCGTCAGGCGCAGCCTGTTCATCTGCTCGCGGCACTTTAATGTGACAATGTCACCGAGTGCCCGATGATCCCGATTGCCAGTCGATGACTACACCGCAATGAGCAATGGCCCGAACCGCATGAACACACACGTCGCGGTCCCGCGCAACGCGCTGGCCAATCATTGCTGGCCTGCGGTGCCGGATGCGGCCGGCGCGCGCATGCTGGCTCTGCAGTACCAGCTCAACCAGAGCCAGTGGTGGTCCGCCGGGCAGCTGCGCGAAGAGCAGTTCCGGCAGTTGTCGGTGCTGCTGCTGCACGCGCGGGAAACCGTGCCGTTTTACCGGCAGCGCCTGGCCGGTCTTGATTTGTCGCGGGGCCTCGATGCCGCGTCGTTCGCCGCTGTGCCTCTGCTGACCCGGCAGGACGTGCAAACCAGCTTCGACGCGCTGACCAGCACGCGCGTGCCGGCGGCGCATGGCAAGGTCGCCGATGGCGAGACTTCGGGCTCCACCGGCCGCCCCGTCCGTTTCCGCATCACCGAACTGGGCGGCCTGTTCTGGCAGGTGTTTACGCTGCGCGATCACCTCTGGCACCGGCGCGATTTAAGCGGCAAGCTGGCCTCCATCCGCGGGCGCGTGCAGCCCGGCACCGCAGCGGGATGGGGCCCCGCGACCGAAGGCGCTTTCCGCAGCGGCCCGCTGTCCATGTACAACACCAATCTGCCGCTCGGCGAGCAGGCGGATTGGCTGATGCGGGAGAACCCCGCCTACCTGATCAGCATTGCGTCCAATATCCGCGCGCTCGCCCGCTATTGCGGCGAGCACGGACTGCGTCCGTCCGCGCTGCGCGAAGTACGCAGCTACGGCGAGGCGCTGCATCCCGATATTCGCGCCATTTGCCGGCAGGCGTGGGACGTGCCGGTCGTGGACATGTACTCATGCGCGGAGGGCGGCTACCTCGCGTTGCAATGCCCGCAGCACGAGCACTATCACGTCCAGTCCGAGAGCGTGCTGCTCGAGGTCCTGGATCGTGAGGGGTTGCCGTGCGCGCCCGGCGCAGTCGGCAAGGTGGTGATCACGCCGCTGCACAATTTTGCGATGCCGCTGCTGCGCTACGAGCTCGGCGATTACGCCGAGGTCGGGCCCGCGTGCGCGTGCGGCCGCGGGCTGCCGGTCATCACGCAAATCATGGGCAAGACGCGCCACATGCTGCAACTGCCGGACGGGGGACCGCGGTTTCCGCGCTTTGGCGAGGCGAAGTTTCATACCATTGCCCCGGTGCGGCAGTTTCAGGTGGTGCAGAAGAGTCTCGCCGCGATCGAAGTCAATCTCGTCGTGGCCCGTGCGCTGACGCCGGACGAAGAACAGAAATTGCGCGAGCACGTGCTCGCGCACCTCAAGCATCCGTTCAGCGTATCCTTTGTTTACCTTGACGATATCCCGCGGGCGCCCAGCGGCAAGTATGAGGATTTCCGCTGCGAGATCGCGCCGCCGGCATGAAAACCGGGTAGCGCCAGGCCGGCCCTAAGAACCCCAGCGTTCGAGCTGGCCGCGGTCCACGCGCACGCGCTCGCCGACCCGGAAGTCGGAGGCGCCGTTTTTCTGCACCAGCTGGAAATCGCCGTCGTCCATGCGTACCGTGAATTCATAGCGCGTGTTGCTGACGCGGTTCTGCCATTCGCGGTTGCCGACCGAGCCCGCAAATGAATCGCTTTTGTTGCGTCCCGGCCCCATCGGAATATAGATCACGAGTCCGATCGGCGCGTCGGCGCCCGCATTGGGGGTCGCGCCTTCGCGGTACTGCTGGACTTCGCGGATCGAATTGATGGTGCCGCACTGCCGGCAGCGCACGATGATGCTGTCCGGCACCGGCGTCGCACCCGCGGGTTGCGCAAGCGCCGGCGGCAGCGGCGCCAGCGACAATACCGCAGCGGCAAGAAAAAGACGCAGCACGCCGCTTACTCCGGGATCTGCTGCAGGTAGAACAGCGCGGAGAGCAGCAGGCTCGGTTGTCCGAAGTGGCCGAGCCAGCGCTCGTAGACTTCGGCGATCTCGCCGGAGCGGAACACCTGCGCCAGCGCGCGGTTGACCGCCAGCCGGAAGCCCGCGTCGTCGCGCGGCAGCGCGAGCGCGTACGGCTCGACCGAGAAGTCTTCATCGATGAGACGCAACGGCCGCGGCGAGCGCACGGAAGTCAGCAGGTTCATGAGCAGGAAGCGGTCGGAGGCGAACGCATCGGCGCGTCCTTCCGTCAGCAGGGCAAACCCCTGCTCGCGGGTATCCACCCTGACTATCTCGGCTTTGACTTTGTTGCCGATGAGCGCCGCCAGCAGCGCTTTTTCGGTCGTGGTGTCGCGGATGACCGCAATGCGTTTGCCGCCGCTGTCGGCCATGCGCCGGACTCCGGAATCGGCCGCTACTATCAGCGAGGCGCCGTCGACGAAAGTCATCAGGCTGAAGTCGACCAGTTCCTGGCGCGCGAACGACCAGCTTGTCGTGCCGCACTCGATGTCGACGCGCCCGCTGCGTACCGCTTCGATGCGCTCACCCGTGGCGAGCGGCACCCACGTCGTTTTGAGTTGCGCGAGGCCGAGCTGGCGCTGGATTCCCGCCGCGATGCGCTGGCACAAGTCGACCGAATAGCCCTGCGGCGATTTGTCCGCACTGGCGAACGAGAACGGCGCGGAAGTCTCGAAGTAACCGAGGCGGATTTCACCGGCCGACTTGATGCGGGCGAGCGTGTCGGCCGCGGCGGCCGGGCCGCCCCACGTTATCTGGGCCAGCAGCAGTAAAGCGAACGGCGTGAATCGCATTGCGAAAATCTCCTTGCAGGTATGGCGTGCGGTACGAAAGCGTGAGATTACCGCAAAATCAAATGTCCCGTTCCCGCGCCGCTTCGCGACGGCGCCTCCTGCCCGGCGGCGTGCTAATGTAACGTAATCGCAAGCAGCGGGGAGGCAGCATGGTCCAGGAACACAAGCGTATTTCGGGATTGACCGGCAACGAGATTTTCTTTCTTGAGCGGATGGGCTACCGGCCGGGCCAGCTCTGTGTCGGCAACAGCGTGGTCGCGCTGGGCATATTGAAAGGCATAGGCGCCGGGCTGTCGACCCTCGGCGGCGGCGAGATCGAAGAAGTCACCCAGCTCGTGCACGACGGGCGCACACATGCCTTTGACCGCATGATGGAGGAGGCCGCGCATTACGGCGGCGTCGGCCTCACGGGCGTCTCGTTCGACCTCATCAATCACGGCGGTAACATCGAGTTCATCACCGTGGGCTCGACCATCCATCAGAAAGACGGCAACGAATCGATACGCTTCTCGACTTCGGCCGACGTGGCGAAACTCTACTGCCAGGTCGATGCCGGCTTCAGTCCGATCAAGTTCGTGTTCGGCAATGTCGCGTATTCGATCGGCCTGGGGGGCAGCATACTCGGCGGCCTGAAAAGCCTCGCGCGCGGCGAAGTCAGGGAGTACACGGAAATCTTTGACCGCACGCGCCACCTCGCGCTGACGCGCATCACCGACGAAGCCAAGCGCTGCAAGGCGAACGCCGTGGTCGGCATCGAAACCACCATCTCGCCGCTGCTCGGCGCGCAGGAAATGATCATGGTCGGCACGGCGTCGCACCACCCGGCCATCGATGCATTCGACCAGAAGCCGGTGACGAGCGACATGACCAACGA
>JAIOOZ010000138.1 GCA_021414185.1 Betaproteobacteria bacterium | reverse complement strand
TTTTCGCGACACGCTGACCAGCACGCCGTATGTCGTCGATCAGGATGGTTGCGTGTCGCCGCTGGAAAAACCCGGCATCGGCGTCGAAGTCGACGAAGACTTCATCAAGAAGCACCCCGTTATCGAAGGGCCGAGCTACGTTTGATACCTGCCGACACAAGAGCGAGATGGCCGCAGATAAACGCGGATAAACACAGATAAAATCAGGAACGGTAATCCCAAACTGCAAGTTGTTCGAGGTTTTGCATCGGCGTGTATCTGCGTTTATCTGCGGCTCAAAAAGCTGGAAGGATTCAAGTGAATAAGAAACAGATTATTGCCATCGGCGGCGCCGCGATAACTCCCGAACTCGACAACCTTCTGCTCGTCGAGTATTTCCTCAAACAAACCGGCAAGCGCAAGGGCCTCACCGACTCCATCGCGGGACCGCTGACCGCCATGCCCTGCCTCGGTTTTCTGGCCGGCGCCAACTGCCCGCATTACGACAGCGAGCCTTTGCGCCGCCCTACCTTTCAGCGGCTGGTCGCGCGCGGAGCGATTACGGACGGCATCGCCGCGGACGACGGTGTTGCGCTGCACTACGTAGGCACCCGGCTGCAAAAAGCTGTCAGCAGCCGGCCGCGCGCAAAAGCCTACCGTGTGCGAAAATTCCGCAGCCGCGCAGTCGAGACCCGCATTCCCACAAAATATCTCGGCGCGCGCACTTCAACGAAGTGAGGAGAAACCATGCAATACAAACTGCGCTTGATGCTTGCCTGCAGTGCGCTCGCCATTTGCGGCGCAATCCATGCCCAGGACTACCCGACGCGGCCGGTGCGCGTGCTGGTGCCCTACACACCGGGCGGCATCACCGACCTCGTCACCCGCATCACCGCGGGCGAACTCGCGAAAAGCCTCGGCCAGACCTTCGTCGTCGATAACCGCCCCGGCGCCAACAGCATCCTCGCTGTCGACATGGTGTCGAAAGCGACGCCCGATGGCTACACGCTCGGCACCGTGATTGCCGCGCACGCAGCGAACCAGACGCTGTATGCGAAGCTGCCGTACGACTCGGTCAAAAGTTTCGAGCATGTGTCGCTGCTCGCCACCTCGCCCCTGATCGTATGCGCGACCAATTCGCTCGCCGCAACTTCGGTAAAAGACCTGGTGGATCTGGCAAAAGCGAAACCGGGACAACTCACTTTCGCCTCCAGCGGCATCGGCGCGGCCGCGCACCTGACCACCGAACTCCTGATGGCGACCACGGGCATCAAGATGCTGCACGTTCCGTACAAGGGAACGGCGCCGGCCCTGCAGGATCTGATCGGCGGCCAGATCAACATCATGCTGGACACGCCCTCTTCGATGTTGCCGCACGTGCGCGCCGGCAAGATCAAGGCGCTCGGCATGACCAGCGAAAAAAGGGTCGCCGTCGCGCCCGATATGCCCACGCTCATCGAAGGCGGCGTGCAGGTCGTCGGTGGCACCTGGGTCGCGCTGCTCGCCCCGGCCGGCACGCCGAAGGCCATCGTCGACAAGCTGTCGCGCGCGGCCGGCACCGCCATGCGTCGCACCGAGATCAAGGATCGATTCGTGCAGCTCGGAATCGAACCGGTCGGCAGCACCTCCGCTGAACTCACCGCGTTCCTGAAAAACGAAGTCGCGAAGTGGGCCAAGGTCATCAAGGACGCCAACGTCAAAATCGATTAACGGGGGCCGACCATGCGTCACTCAAGTGTTCTGGCATCGCTGGCGGCCTGCACCATCGCTGCCCTGTCGTTCGCCGTTTCAGCGCAAGGCTATCCGAACAAGCCCATCCGCATCATCGTGCCGTTCCCGCCGGGCGCGTTTAACGACACTCTCGGGCGCACCATCGCGCAAAAATTCAGCGACGGCGGCATTGGCCAGACGGTGGTTGACAACCGCCCCGGTGCGGGCAGCACACTGGGCGCCGACCTCGCCGCCAAATCTCCCGCCGATGGCCACACTCTGCTCATCGTCGCGGTGCCCTTTGCCGTCAACGCGACGCTCTATACGAAGTTGCCGTACAACACCGAGCGCGATTTCATGCCGGTGATCTTCGCCGGCTCTACACCCAATATGCTGGTGGTCCACCCGTCGATGCCGGTCAAGTCGGTGCAGGAACTCGTCGCGCTCGCCAAAACCAAACCCGGACAGCTCACCTATGCGTCGACGGGTGCAGGCAGCTCGAACCATATGTCGATGGAACTCTTCAAAATGATGACGCAGACCGACATTCTGCACGTACCCTACAAGGGCAGCGCGCCCGCGCTAACCGACCTGATGGGCGGACACGTGATGATGATTTTCGACAACACACCCAACGTGCTGCCGCACGTGAAGGCCGGCAAGATGCGCGGGATCGGCGTCACCAGCCTGAAGCGCTCGGCGCTCGCGCCGGAAATCCCGACGGTGGATGAATCCGGTGTCGCGGGCTTTGAAGTCCTGGTGTGGTTCGGCGTGGTCGGGCCGGCCGGCATGCCGCGCGACGTGGTGACGAAACTGAATACCGAAATCAACAAGATCCTGCTGTTGTCCGACGTGCGCGAACGCTTTCAGGCGGGCGGCGTCGAACCCGTCGGCGGTTCCGCCGAAAAATTCGGCGACCACCTCAAAGCCGAAATCGCCAAATGGGGCAAGGTCGTCAAAGCGACCGGCGCGCGCGTCGACTGACGGGCGCGCTGTTCAGCGCGCGCTAATGCGCGACGCGTGAATTAAAACCAGTCCGGCACGTAGTACGCGGCCGCCGTCACCACGCATGTCCAGATAAACATGTCGCGCAGCTGCTTGGCGGCAACGGGGTTGAGTTTCTTGCGCCGCTTGTGCTTGTCTGTCGGGTCGGGCGCGGTGGCCATCCGGTAGTCCGCAAACATCAACAAGATGCCGATACCAAATGCAAGGCCTGCCCAGAACGTAGGAGTCATAGTCCACCCTCGCCAGTTCGATCAATTC
>JAIOOZ010000137.1 GCA_021414185.1 Betaproteobacteria bacterium | reverse complement strand
CGGTGCTGCTGGCACCATCGATCTCATCGCGGGCCAGGTGCAATTGATGATGGAGAGTTCGAATTCGATGACGCCGCACGTCAAGTCAGGCAAGGTGCGCGGCCTCGCGGTGAGCAGTCCGACGCGCTCGCCCGCGTTTCCGGACTTGCCGACCATCGCCGAAGCCGGTGTGCCCGGCTACGATGCGACAACGTGGACCGGCATAGTCGCGCCGGCCGGCGTTCCGCCGGCGATCGTGGCGAAGCTCAATCTTGAAATCAACCGGGCAACCGCGAACCCGTCCCTGCGGGAAAAGTTAATGGCGATCGGCTCCGAGCCGGTGAGCAGCACGCCGGCGCAGTTCGCTGAATTTATCCGCCGCGAAAACGCCAAGTGGGCCGACGTCATCAAACGCTCGGGTGCGAAGCTGGATTGAACGTCCGTCTGTTGTAGAATCCGGGTATTGCGCGGCTCAAGAAGTCCGCTTCGCCGCGATCCCCCGGAGACATCATGGCTTTGAAACTGCGCCCGTTGTCCTACAGCCTCGGCGTCGAGGTGTGCGGCGTCGATACTTCGCGCAACATGAGCGAGCAGGAATTCGGTGAAATCTACCGCGCGTTCCTCGAGCACGGTATCCTGCTCTTGCGCAACCAGAAACTCACGCGCGAGCAGCATATCGAATTCAGCCGCCGCTTCGGCGAACTCGACAATCATGACGCGCTGCCGCGCGACCGCCATCCGCAATATCCCGAGCTGTTGATGGTGACCAACGAGCCCAAACCGGACGGCTCGCCGTCGGATTCCAAGTACACCGGGCGCCAATGGCACTCCGACATGTCGTTCACGCTGGTGCCGTCGCTGGGCTCGCTGCTGCGCTGCTATACCGCGCCTCCTGTGGGTGGCGACACGTTGTTCTCGAATATGTACGCAGCCTACGACGCGCTGTCGGACGGCATGAAAAAACTGATCGCCGATCTGCACGGCATCCATCAGTCGGGCACGCGCAAAATCGCCAATGACGAGACCGGCATCAAGCGCGCTGCCGAGCAAAAACGCATCAACCCGCCGGTCGCGCAGCCGGTAGTTCGCGTGCATCCGGAAACGGGCCGCAAGGCGCTCTACATCGGCGAGAAAGTGAACCGCTTCGACGGCATGACGGAAGAAGAAAGCAAACCGCTGATCGATTACCTGTGCAAGCATGCAACCAGGCATGAATTCGTTTACCGCCACCAGTGGCGGCCGGACGACATCGTCGTATGGGACAACCGCTGCACCATGCATTGCGCGCTTGGCGATTTCGACGAAACGCAGTTGCGGCACCTGGAGCGCACCACGGTGCTGGGCACGCCCTCCGGTTACGTCGCGCGGGCAGCATGATGCGGGGCATGGGCTATTGTAATTTCCGTATCCTCGCCTGCTGTATCGTTGGTTTCTCGACACTGTCCGTTCACGCAGCCGATTACCCGAATAAGCCGATACGCATCCTCGTTCCTTTCGTGCCCGGCGGCGCGACCGATATTCTCGCGCGCCTGGTCGGCCAGAACCTCACGCAGGCGTGGGACCAGCAGGTCGTCATCGACAATCGTCCGGGCGCCAACGGCATACTGGCCGCCGATCTCACGGCGAAAGCCACGCCCGACGGGCACACGCTGTTATTCGTAGCAATCGGGCACGCCATCAATCCGCTGCTGCAGAAGAACCTGCCGTACGACACGCAGAAGGATTTCACGCCGGTGAGCCTTGCGGCGGTGCTGCCGCTGATCGTGTGCGCGCATCCTTCGGTGCCGGCCACCAGCGTGAAAGAGCTGATCGCGCTCGCGAAGACGCGCAAATTGAATTACGCGTCGGGCGGCGTCGGTTCGTCGCAGCACCTGGCGACGGCGCTGTTTGGCTCGATGGCAAAAATCGATCTCGTGCACATCCCCTACAAAGGCGGCAACCAGGGGCTGCTCGACACCGTGGGCGGGCAGGTCAACATGATGATCTCGACCATCCTGTCGCTGACCCCGCACGTGAAGTCGGGCCGCTTGCGCGGTCTCGCCATCACCACGGCGAAACGCAATGCCGCGTGGCCCGATATGCCCACCGTCGCCGAGGCGGCGCTGCCGGGATATCAGTCGATCGCCTGGTACGGATTGGTTGCGCCGCGCGGCCTGCCGGCGCCGGTTCTGAAAAAGCTGAGCGAAGAAGTCACGCGCATCATCAAGTCGAAAGCAGTGCAGGAAAATCTCATCGCGCAGGGTGCCGATCCGGTCGGCAGTTCGTCCGCTGAATTCGGCGCCTTTATCAAGGCCGAGACGAAACGTTACGAGTCGGTTGTCCGTGATGCGGGCGTCACGACGGAATAATCCGCCGGGCATTCGCATCTTCATCCCACTACGGAGCCATTTCATTGCAGGACAAAGCGCGTTTTATTCAGCCCGTGATCGTGGCGGCCATCATGGTCTTCCTGATGACTGCGGTGATTACCTATATCAACCTTGGATTGCCGCCGGATTTTCTGCGGCGCTGGATGATCGCATTTGCGATAGCATGGCCTTTCGCGACGATCGCCGCTTTCATCGCGATTCCCATTGCCAAGCGCGCGACCGCGGCGATCATTGCAATGTTTGACAAGCCAGCTTAAAAGCTCCCTCGCCCCGTAATCGGGGAGAGGGTCGGGGTGAGGGGGCGGCGCTTACTCAGGCTTGATGCCCGCCGCCTTCGCTATAGCCGCGTATTTCTCGAGGTCGTTTTTGAGGAATTTCGCGAACTCTTCGGGCGAGCTGCCGATCGGCTCGAGGTTGAGCGCGGCAAAGCTGCTCGCGCGTGTTTTCCGAAGTAGTTTAGTTCGGCACCCAAGGCAGCGGCGTTTGCACGGTACCCGGCCAGCGCGCGCCGCTGCACCGCGTCCATGAAAAACACGTGCGTCACGCCATGCGCCTTCAACAAATGCGCGACGAGCCGCGAACCTTTCATTTTCTCCGTCATCGATCGCCTCCTGAAGCGACCGCGTCGCGGCCGGGGTAGTGCGCCGTGTCTGGTCAGGCGCGATTTTTCTGCCGCTATCATAGCGCAGACCAAAGTTATGTGATTAGATAGTCGCGAATAATGCATGGAGGTTGTTAATGGCGAAGTTCGATGAGTACAGCCGCAGTTACCGTTTCATCAGGATGGAGCGGCGGGGCGGCATATTGCAGATGACGCTGCACACCGATGGCGGTCCTTTGCAATGGAACCTTGATGCGCAGGTCGAATTCGTACGCGCTTTTACGGATGTCGGCGCCGACCGCGAGACCCGCGTCGTCATCCTGACCGGCACCGGTGCCGAATTCAGCGGGCCGCGGCTCGATCCGGATACCCCGTTTTTCCATGGCGCGAAACTGACGCCCGCCGGCGTGCATGAAGTTTTCGTCAATGCCCGCAAGATGGTCAACGCGGTGCTCGGCATCGAAGTGCCGATGATCGCAGCAGTGAATGGTCCGGCCAAGCGCCATGCCGACCTGGCGCTCATGTGCGACATCGTCATCGCGGCAGACGACGTCACCTTCGAGGATACGGCGCATTTCCACAACGGCAGTATCGTGCCGGGTGACGGCATCAACGTCGTTTACACCATGCTGATGGGGCTCAACCGCGCGCGCTACCTGATGCTGACGGGGCAGGTGCTGAGTGCGAAAGAAGCAAAGGACATCGGGCTCGTTGCTGAACTGATGCCACGCGATCTGCTGCTGTCGCGCGCATGGCAGCTTGCGGAGCAGCTCGCCAAAAAATCCGACATGCTGTTGCGCTATACGCGCATGGTGCTCACGCACCCGCTAAGGAAGCAGCTCGATGAAGGTCTGCAGTATTACCTGTCGATGGAAGCACTATCGACGCTGGATCGGTCGCAGTAAGCCGCGCCGCAAGGCGAAGGACCGCGGCGGCGCCGCAGTCCCCGTTTCACATCAACAACTCACATCAATAGCGCGAAATACTGTTGCCGTCTACGCGCACGCGGTCACCGGTGCGCAGATCCGTGATGTTCTCCTGCGTGACGGTCTGGAACGACCCGTTGTCCATGCGCACGGTCACGCGAAACGTTTCGTTGTCCGTACGCCGGCGCTGCTGGACCTGGTTGCCCGCATACGCGCCGCCCGCGGCGCCCACGATCGTCGCGGCCGTGTTGCCGGTGCCGCTGCCGATCTGGTGCCCGATCAGGCCGCCGACGATCCCGCCGATCACTGTGCCG